>CALDQK010000926.1 GCA_937911525.1 uncultured bacterium | reverse complement strand
TCCTGGCCCACGCGGCGCTGCTGCTGATCCTGACCATGATCGTGATCACGGGGGCCCCAGCGGAGAAGGAGGCCAAGATCATCGTCAAGCCCGCCCCTCCGATCAAACCCTACGACCCCGAGGTCGAGCAGGCGCTCAAGGAGACGCCGGAGATCAAGCTGCCCGAGAACGAGGAGGTCGCTCCCGTCGAGCTGGTAGACCCTGTGATCGACGAGATCCCCCAGGGCGAGCCCGACAACGCCAGCAACAAGGACATGAAGTCCGACCAGGCAGCCGACGCCATGGGAGTGGGCGCGACCGGCGCCGCTGGCCGCTTCGGCGACCCTCGCTCCAAGCGGCGGGAGGCCTGGATCGGGCGGGACCCCGGCGGCAGCCGCAAGAAGACGACCGTGATCCGGGCCGCGCTGCAGTGGCTCAAGCGGCACCAGTCCAGCAACGGCGGCTGGGACGCCGACGGCTGGCAGGGTCAGTGCCAGAGCGGGGCCTGCCAGGGCAAGCAGCCCGAGCGCTGCACGGAGCAGGGGGGCGCGGTCTGCGACGTCGGCGTGACCGGGCTCGCGACCCTGGCCTTCACCGGCGACGGACACACGCACCGCTCGGGCGAGTTCAAGGACGTGGTCCACAAGGCGCGCCGCTGGCTGCTGCGCCAGCAGCACTCGGACGGCTCGCTCGGCTTCCACGAGGGGCACCACGCCGGGGCCTACAACCACGCGATCGCGACCATGGCCCTCTGCGAGCTCTACGGCGTGACGCGCGACTTCACCCTCAAGCGCCCCGCCCAGAAGGCCGTGGACTTCACGCTCAAGAGCCAGAACCCCAACCTGGGCTGGCGCTACGGGATCAAGGACAGCCACAACGACACCTCGGTCACGGGCTGGCAGGTCCTGGCGCTCAAGGCGGCCCGCACGGCCGGCCTCGACGTCCCCGACGCCGCCTTCGCGGGCGCCCAGCGCTGGTTCCAGCGGGCGACCAACACCGAGGGCCGGACCGGCTACCTCTCCCCGGGCAGCGGCTCGTCCATGCTGGCGGCCAACGACGGCAAGTTCGACGCGGTGCCCTGCATGACCGCCGTGGCGGTCGTCTGCCGGATCTTCACCGGCGAGCGGCTCTCGTCCGAGGCGGTCCGCAGCGGCGCCAAGATCGTGGCCGACTCGCCCCCCGCCTGGTCGGGCCGCAAGCTGAACTTCTACTACTGGTACTACGGCACCTACGCCATGTATCAGGTGGCCCGCCACTGGAAGGGCTGGGAGAAGGACATGCTCGCGGCGGTCATGCCGCACCAGCGGGACAAGGGCTGCGTCGACGGCTCCTGGGACCCCGTCGGGGAATGGTGC
>CALDQK010000925.1 GCA_937911525.1 uncultured bacterium | reverse complement strand
CCCCCGCAGCTCGGCGCCGAGGGCGCGCGCCAGGTCTGCGCGCCCGTTGAGCATGTCGATCCGGATCGCCTCGGCCAGGGTCTCCGCCTGCTCGAGGGCCGAGCGCCGCTCGAAGCTGCGCAGGGTCGTCTCCGTCCGGCTGGCTTGCTGGGCGACGACCGCCGTGAAGCCCGCGCTGAGGAGCACCCCCAGCACGCCCGCGAGGGCTAGCCCCGCGACCAGGCCGCGCCTCCGCTCGAGGAAGGCCCCCGCCTTCTCCCCCCAGCTCCGGGCTCGAGCCGCGATCTCCCTCCCCGCGAGGGCCGCCTCGAGGTCGTCGGCCAGGGCCTCGACCGAGGGGTAGCGCTCGGCGGCCTGCTTCCGCATGGCCCGCCGGCAGATCAAGTCGAGCTCGCGCCGAACGGGGGGACGCCCCCGCTGCGCAGCCAGCGCGCTCGGGGGCAGGGGCTCCTCGCCCATGACCTTGAACATGAGCTGCATGGGGTCCTCCTCGCTGGCGAAGGGCGCCTCGCCGGCCAGGACGTGATAGAGCGTGGCCCCCAGCCCGTAGACGTCGCTGAGCGGGCCGATCCGCCCCAGCTCGCCGTTGGCCTGCTCGGGCGGCACGTAGCAGAGGGTGCCGAACAGGCGCCCCTCGATCGTCGCCCCGCGCGTCGCCTCGCCCCCGGTCGCCAGGCCGAAGTCGCCCAGGCGGGCCTGCCCCTCGCGGTCGATCAGGATGTTCTCCGGCTTCACGTCGCGGTGAGTCACCCCCTGGTCGTGGGCGTAGGCCAGCCCGCGCGCGGCGCCGAGCACCAGCCGCACCGCCTCCTCGAGCTCCTCGGGGCTCGAGACCGCCTCGGCGCGCTCGCGGAGGGTCTCCCCCTCGACCAGCTCCATGACGATATAGAGTCGGTCGTCGGCCTCGCCGGCGTCGAACACCCCGACCACGTTGGGGTGGCGGAGGCGGGCCGCCAGGACGGCCTCGTTGCGAAAGCGCCGCACGGCGCGCGGGCTGGCGTCCTCCCCCGCGCGGATCGTCTTGATCGCGCAGGGGCGGTCGAGGCGGAGGGAGCGCGCCCGGTAGACGACCCCCATGGCGCCCCGTCCGAGCTCCTCGAGCAGCTCGTAGTCGTCCAGGCGGAACTGGGGCGCGCGCGAGCCGAAGCGCGCGGTCTCGGCCGCGGCCGCGTCCTGCGGCGGGTCCGCCCCGAAGCGCGCGGTGGGCGTCGGGGGCTGCGCGCGGGGAGGCGGCTCAGCGCGCCCCGAGGGCGCGCGCCCGCTCCGGGTCGGCATGGGCGGGGCGCCCGCCGGCGGCGCCAGAGGCGGCGAGGAGTCGAGCACCGTCGATACGCCGGAGTCCTGGGCAGGGTCCAGGACCAGGGGGTCGACCATGGTCTCGACGCCGTCGGCTGCGGGCTCGCTGGAGGGGTCCAGCAGGGTCCGCACCGAGTCGGGGTCCGGTCGCGCGGGGAGCGGCTGGGTCGAGAGCGCGTCCTCGAGGTCGTCGAGCCCCTGGGCGCGGCCGGGCCCGTGGCGGACGCCGAGCGGCCCCAGGCGCCGCTCCAGCTGACGCACCCCCTCCGCTCCGAGCCCCGCCTCGTCGCAGAGGAGCTGCGCGAGCGAGCGGGAGTCGCCCTGCGCGCGGGCCTCGACGCACGCGACCAGCGCGCCCTGAGGCACGAGCTTCAGCTCGCCAGCCAGGATCGCGAGCCGCGCCTCGAAGTCGTCCAGCGTCATACGTCCATTCTCGCCGCTCAGCGCGCGAGCGCCGCCTCCACGGCGCGCAGACGCTCCTGGACCTGCCCCCGGCGGGGGTCGTTGGGCGGAGCCTCGCTGAGGAAGCGCTGGAAGTCGGCGCGAGCTCCCGCCCAGTCGCGGGCGAGCTGGCGGGCCGCGCCGCGCAGACCGTAGAGGCTGACCTCCGGGCGGAGCTCCAGGGCGCGGGTCACGTCCGCTTCAGCCTTGGCCGGCTGCCGCAGGTTCAGGAGCGCGTTGGCGCGGTTGGCGTAGGCCTCCACGTAGCCGGCGTCCAGCTCGAGCGCGCGCGTGCAGTCGGCCACGGCGCCCTGGGGGTCGCCCGTCTGCCGGCGCGAGATCGCGCGGTTGTTCCACGCCTGAGGGTGGTCGGGCCAGCGCTCGACGACGTGGGTGAAGTCCTCGATCGCGCGCGCGTGATCCCGCAGGGCCTGGTGCGCCAGCCCGCGGTCGTTCCAGTGCTCGCGCGTGTCCGGGTCGAGCTCGACCGCGCTGTTCAAGGGGCCCAGGGCCTCGCGCGCGCGGCGGAGGTGCATCAGCAGGTTCCCCGTCCGGTAGTGCGCCTCGGCCAGCCTGGGGTTGCTCGCGAGGACCGTCTCCGCCAGGCGCAGGGCCTGGTCGTGCTGGCCAGCGTCCTGCAGCCGCGCCGCCTCGCGCAGCGCGCCCTGGGGGTCCGCGACCGGGTCGAGGTTCGACGCCGCACCGAGCGAGTCGACCGTCTGGCGGAGCGGCTCGTGCTGGGGGTGATCCAGCGGGGTCAGCTCCAGGGCGGCCGCGAAGCTGTCCCGCGCGTCGGCGAGTCGCCCCAGCCCCCGCAGGGCGTGGCCCCGGTTGAGCAGCACGTCGCGCGAGCCCGGGTGGAGCGCCTTGGCGCGCTCGAGCACCTCGAGCGCCTCTGAGTGGAGGCCTTTCTGGATCAAGGCCGCGCCGAGGTTCGTCAGCGCGTTGAGGTTGGCGGGCGCCAGGGAGACGGCCTGGCGCAGGTCGCTCAGGGCCTGGTCCAGCGCGCCCGCCCCGAGCAGCAGGCGTCCGCGCTGCTGCCAGCCCAGGGCGAAGTCGGGCTCGAGCTCGATCGCGCGCTCGATCGCCGCCAGCGCCGCCTGCCGGTTGCCCTCCCGGAGCAGGAGCGACGCGCGGTGGGTCCAGGCCTTGGCCAGGTTGGGCTGCGCCTCGATCACCGCGTCCACGATCCGCTGCGCGCGAGCAGGGTCCTGATAGCCCGCGAGCGAAGCCTCGACCAGGCTCAGCTCGGCGTGCGCGAGGCCGCGCGCGCGGGCCCTCGCGACCACGGCGCTCGCCGCGTCGAGCCGCCCCGCTTGACGCAGGTAGACCGCGTGGAGCGCGGCGATCTCGGCGTCCCGGGGCGCTAGCTCCTCCGCCCGCGCCAGGTCGGCGATCGCCGCCGCGAGCTCGTGCCGATCGCCGCTCAGCTGCCCTCGCTCGCGCCAGGCCGCCGCGTAGCGGGGGGAGCGCGCCAGGACGCGCGCGAGGACCTCGCGGGCCTCGGCCCAGCGCCCGGCGCGGCGCAGCGCCTGCGCCTCGACGACCGCCAGCTGCGCCTCCCTCTCCTCCGGTGCGCTCGCGCTCGGGCGCGGACTGGCGCTCGCTGGAGCGGTCGCCGGAGCGGCCTCCGCAGAGCTGGAGGGACCAGCCCTCGCGACCCGCGGCGCCGGCGTGGGCGAGGGACCCGCGGGGAGCAGGACCCCGACCCCAAAGGCCAGGCCCAGCGCGAGCAGCGCGAGCGCGCCCCACGCGCCGAAGCGGGGAGCGCCGCTCCCCGCGCGCAAGGCCGCCTCGAGCTCGCGCGCCAGGGCCGCGCCGTCGGCGGGGCGCCCTGCCGGGTCGCGCGCGAGGGCCCGCAAGCACACCGCCTGCAGGGGGCGCGGCACCTCGGGGCTGACGCTGGAGGGCGGCCGCGGCCGGGAGTCCACGATCCGGTTGCGCAGCTCGATCCAGCTCTCGCCCTCGAAGGGGAGCTCGCTGGTGAGCGCCTCGTAGAGCACCACCCCCAGCGCCCACACGTCGCTGCGCGGGTCGAGCTCGGTCCGGCTGCCCTCGACCGCGCGCCACATCTCGGGAGCCAGGTGGGTCGGCGTCCCCAGCAGAGCGCCCGTGCGGGTCAGGCGCTCGAGGTCGTCCGCGCCCGCCAGGCCGAAGTCGGCGACCCGCACCTGGCCGCGCTCGTCGACGAGCAGGTTGTCCGGCTTCAGGTCGCGGTGCACGATCCCCTGCTGGTGCGCGTGGCCGAGGGCCTCGGCCGCGTCGCGGACCAGCTCGACTCGCTCGGCGAGCGAGAGGGTGCGGAACACGTCGCGCAGGTCCCGCGCCCCCTCGACGCGCTCGCACACGTAGTAGGCCAACCCGCTGGCGGGGTCGACCCCCGCGTCGAACACGCGCAGGATCCCGGGGTGCTCGAGGGCCGCCATGAGCGAGGCCTCGCGCACGAAGCGCTCGGGCGATCCGCCCCGGCGCGTCTTGATCGCGACCTCACGCTGCGTCTGCGGATCGAAGCCGAGGTAGACGTCCCCCATGGCGCCCGAGCCGAGGTGACCGCGCAGCTCGTAACGCCCGATCCGCCGCGGCGGGACCGCGCGCTGTCCAGAGCCTGAGCCAGAGCCTGAGCCGAAGGAGTGACGGGACACCCGCTCAGCCTACGCGCAAGACGACGCGGCCACCCCCCGAGCTCGGGGGTGGCCGCGCCCAGGGGGCGTGGTGGATTGGGCGCGGGGCGTCAGGCCCTGCGCGTCAGGTCCCGACCGTCCTGAAGCGCGGGCGGAACACGTCGGCGCTGCTGATCCAGCGTCGCGGGCGCGCGGCGAAGCGCGCCCTGGCCGAGAGGGCCTCGCGCAGCCGCGCCACGTAGGGCATGTGCAGCACGTGACGCGAGCAGTAGGGCTTCCCCTCCTGCGTGGGCCGCCAGCACTCGCGGCAGCGGATCGCGCCCACCTCTGGGTCCGGTTCGTTCATAGGCTCCCTCCGCCGCTCGTGGTGCAAGCCTCCGACCGCCCGCAACTCCAGCAGCCCGCGCGAGGCGCGCCACTTCTGTCGGGTCACTTCTGGCGCGCAGCCGACCTTCCTGTCACCGCCGGCCGGCGTCGCATGTGCGCCCAGGGCTGGGCAGAGCGCCGCCCGCCCGCCGTGCCAAGCCCTTAGGCGAGCAGCAGGTAGGGATTCCCTTCCGATCGTAGGCCGGCTTTGCGAGCTGGCCATCGGCGGGCCAGGGCCGCGCCCCGAACGGAGGACGTCATGCTCGAGAGCAGCAACGCAGCCATGCAGGAGGCGCGCGCCACGTGCGCGCGCGTCGCCCCCACCGACGCCAGCGTGCTGATCCTGGGAGGGACCGGGGTCGGCAAGGAGCTCCTCGCCCGCGCCCTGCACGAGGACTCACCCCGCGCAGGCCGCTTCGTCGCGCTCAACTGCGGCGCCGTGCCCGAGACCTTGATCGAAGCCGAGCTCTTCGGACACGAAGCGGGCGCCTTCACCGGCGCGACGGAGAGCAAGCAGGGCCTGTTCCGCGCCGCCGAGGGCGGGACCCTCTTCCTCGACGAGGTGGGAGACCTGCCCCAGGCGGCGCAGATCAGCACCCTGCGCGCCCTGCAGGAGCGGCGGATCCGACCGGTCGGCAGCTCGCACGAGGTCGAGGTCAACGTGCGGATCGTGGCGGCCACGCGCTGGGACCTCGACGCCGAGGTCGAGGGCCAGCGCTTCCGCGCGGACCTGCTCTACCGCCTCGACGTGATCCGCATCGTGATCCCGCCCCCTGCGCGAGCGCCCCGAGGACGTGCTGCCCCTCTTCGCGCGCTTCTCCCGCCAGCTCGCCGAGCGCCACCGCCTCCCCCCGCGGGAGTGGACCCCCGCCTTCGAGCGCGAGCTGCTCGGCTACGCCTGGCCGGGAAACGTGCGCGAGCTGATGAACCTCGCCGAGCGCGCGCTCCTCTCCGAGCGGCGAGGCCCCCTCCAGGCCGGCGACCTCGAGCGCCTCCTGAGCGGGAGCGGCCGCTTCCACCGCGGGGACCTCGCGACCGCAGGCGCGGCGCCCAGGGCAGCGCTCCCGCGCGGCGCCGCGCGGCGCACGCTCGCCGCCGAGCTCGAGCGGACGGAGCGGCGCTACCTGACCGAGCTGCTCGACGAGCACCCCGGCCGGATCAAGGTCTCCGCGGCGGCGGCGGGGGTCAGCCGCCGAACCCTGCTGCGCACCTCACGCAGATGTTCGGGACCCTGGTCCTACGTGGACACGCGGGCGTAGATCGCGACTCGCTTCATGGCCTACCTCCGAGTGTGCAACCTAGTGCGAGCAAGTGAGCACAGCAGCCTGACTTCCGGCGTTAGGCTAGATCACTGAAGGAGTGCCGGTCATGAGAGACGAAGAAACCCTGGCTGAGTTAGCACAGGCTGTTCAGAGAGCTCTCGTGAGCTTTCAGGTAATGAGGCGAGCAATTGACAAGCAGCTTGGTGAAGCAGGAACGGGTGATACCGCTGAGGCAGTTGGAGCGACTGCCGGGTCTAGAGCGGCGCCTCCGGCTGCGGAGTCAACGCCAGCTTGGAAGGTAAACATCGACTGGATGATTGGTCAGCGAGGCGCATGTGGGAAACCTGACTGCTTCTTCTTTCCCGTCTTTGTTGATCTGTCGAAATGCAATTTCACGTTCCGTGGTCCTAAGTCAGCTCGCGAGTGCGTCAACGAAGCGATTCGGTGGACTATCACCAAGAGAGAGGAGTGGGAGGCTTGGGCTCTCAATTGGCTTTGCGCGGGCCAAGCGCACAACCCTGCGGCGCGCCAGGAAATCCTGAAGCACTCTGCTGAGTGCCTGGCCTACATAAGCCAGATGCGTCCCTTGGACTAGGGACCGGCACTCTCTTGATCGTTCGCGCAAGCGCGACCCGCGGAGGGCCGCCCTGATCTCTCTCTACCAGTCGTCCTCGGTCGCGTCGTCAGAAAGCGAGTCGAGCAGCACATCTTTCAGGCTTGGCTTCGGCTGGTCCGTGGACCTGGGCCCTGGTGCGGGCACAGTAGGAGTAGCCACAGGGGGCGCTGACGCCTTTCCTGGTCTTGGGAACTGAGCCAGGCTGCGCTCCTCGTCGATGATCTCCAGGGCGTCTCGCATGTCGAAGCCGAGCAGGCGCGCAACGGCGCCAATATCGTTCTGCTCGGCTGTCGTGATCACGTGATCCTCAAGGGCTGCGATCACAACGCTCCGCAGGTAGGAGCGATGGATCTCGTGAACACGCTCACGTGAGAGGCCCCAGTCCACCGCGACGCTGAAGAGGGAACTGGCCTCCTGGGCCGTCACGCGGCGGTCTGCCATGACCCGGTCAAGGAGGTCCAGATACTCCGCTTCCTGCGGCACGCCAGCGGCCGGGAGTCGATCAACCAACGAGGTAATGAATCCGGCCTCTTCGAGTTCTTGCTCCGCCTGGGCCTGATCCCTGGTGTAGGTGAGTCCTCTTGCGGGAAGCGTTGGCCACGCCTCTCGTGGAGGGTGCTCGTCGTTGACCCCAACCCCTTCGAGGGTGAAGACCCCACCCTGCTGGACCATGGCCAGGTAGGCCGCCAAGAGCCAGGCGCAGGCCTTTGCGTCGGCCAAGGCGGAATGCCCCTCTTCCAGGGCGATTCCGAACTGTGCGCAGGCCTGAGCGAGGCGCCGGGAGCGGACGCCAAAGCGCTCGCCAAGCTTGAGGGTGCAGATCTGCGGGATCTTGCGAGGAAGCTCCTCGCCCGTGCGCCGGAACTCCGCCTCGAGAAAGCCTAGGTCGAAGGCGACGTTGTGGGCAGCCAGCACGCAGCCGCTCAGGCGGGCCACCAGGTCGCCGGCTATGTCAGGGAAGCGAGGAGCGCGCATGACGTCGCGGCGCTCGACCCTGTGCACGTCGAGGCGGCCAGTTCCCCTCCTCGAAGGGTTCACCAGGGTCGACCACTCGTCGTAGAAGCTGCTGCCGTCGCCGGAGAAGCGGACGATCGCGACTTCCACGATGCGATCCTGGGCGGCAGACCACCCAGTCGTCTCGAGGTCTACGACAGCGAACAACGTCTTGTCGAAACGGGGCAAGGCAATTCCCTCCCCGACCACCGCGGTAGTTACTCACATGGGGGCAGCGGCATCAAGCGAGCGCCCAAGCACGGACACAGCGCCACGCAGTGCGGCAGGGGGGCTCGCGTGCACGCGCGCGCCCATGAGGCGCGAGGGGACGGCGGACTAGGCGGAGCTCTCGCCGACTCCCAGCGCGCCCCCAAGCAGGCGAAGCCTGCCAGCTTTGCGTAGAGTCCCGCTCCTCATGGCAGCCGCGAACAAAGACGAGACCCCTCAGGGCAACCAGCTCGGCACCTTCGGCGGAGTGTTCACCCCCAGCGTCCTGACGATCCTGGGCGTGATCATGTTCCTGCGCGCCGGCTTCGTCGTCGGCGAAGCCGGGATCCTGGGCGCCGTGGTGATCCTCGTGATCGCCAAGCTGATCACGGTCTTGACCACGCTCTCCGTCAGCGCGGTCAGCACCAACACCCAGGTCCGCGGCGGCGGCGCCTATTTCATGATCTCGCGCGTGCTCGGCGCCGAGTTCGGCGGCGCGATCGGCCTGGCGCTCTTCTTCGCCCAGGCGCTCTCGGTGCCCTTCTATATCCTCGGCTTCACCGAGGCGGTCGTGCGCAGCTTCCCCGCCTACGCGCCGCACTTCCAGACGATCACCCTCACCACGGCCGCGGTCCTGTTCGGCGTGGCCTACGTGGGCGCCAACTGGGCGATCCGAACGCAGTACGTGATCATGGCCGTCCTGACGGCCGCGATCGTGGTCACCCTCGGCGGCCTCGTCGTCAGCGCCAACGGGGAGAACTTCGCGGCCAACTGGGCCAGCGGCTACACGCTCCTCGACGCCAAGGACCCCGAGGGCGGGCGCTACTCCTTCTGGCTGGTGTTCGCGATCTACTTCCCCGCGGTCACGGGGATCCTGGCCGGCGTCAACATGTCGGGCGACCTCAAGGACCCCGCCAAGAGCATTCCGCTGGGGACCTTCCTCGCCATCGGGGTCTCCTTCCTCGTCTACCTGGCGATCCTGATCCTCTGCGGCGCGGCCTTCACCCGCGCCGACCTGATCGAGCGGCCCTACGAGGTGCTCAAGGAGCACGCCCTGGGCGGGTTCGGGATCATGGTCGCGGCGGGCGTGTTCGCGGCCTCGCTCAGCAGCGCCCTGGGGAGCTACCTCGGCGCGCCGCGGATCCTGCAGGCGGTGGCCCGCGACCGGATCCTGGCGCCCCTACGCCCCTTCGCCTACGGCGCGCCCGGGAGCGACGAGCCCCGCCGCGCGCTCGAGCTGACCGGGGTCGCGACGGTCGCGGTGCTCTTGTGGGCGGGCAACGAGAGCAGCGGCGGCGCCCTGAACGCCGTGGCCGCGATCATCACGATGTTCTTCCTCTACACCTACGGCATGACCAACCTGGCGGCCTTCATCGAGGCCTTCGGGAAGAACCCCAGCTTCCGCCCCCGCTTCCGCTTCTTCCACTGGACGGCCGCGCTCCTGGGCGGCCTGGGCTGCGTCGGCGCGGCGCTCCTGATCAACGCCGTGGCGGCGGTGGCCTCGCTGCTCTTGATCCTGGGCCTGCTCTGGTATCTCAAGACCCGCGAGCTCGAGGCCAGCTTCGGCGACGCCCGCCGCGGCTTCGTCTACACCAACGTGCGCAAGAACCTGCTCCGCCTGCGCGACCTCCCCGAGGACGCCAAGAACTGGCGCCCCACGATCCTGGTCCTCTCGGGCAACCCCGCCTCGCGCGAGACCCTCGTCAGCTACGCGGTGTGGCTCGAGGCCGGGCGCGGGATCGTGCTCCTGGCCAACGTGCTGCGCGGCACGGTCTATCAGGCCGCCCAGCGGCGGCGCATGGCCGAGAAGCAGCTGGTCGAGTTCTGCCGGACCAAGTCGATCCAGGCCTTCCCGGTGGTCGCGATCGGCGAGGACGTGACCCAGAGCCTCTCGCTCCTGCTGCAGACGGTCTCCCTCGGCCCGATCCGGCCCAACCTGGCCATGTTCGGCTGGGCGTCGGCGAGCAAGGACTTCGCCAAGCAGGCGAACCTGATGCGGATCGCCGACGGCTCGCACATGAGCCTGGTCGTGCTCCAGGACCGCGGCGTGCCTCCCGTCGAGAAGGCCGGCCGGATCGACGTGTGGTGGCGCGGTCGTCAGAACGGCGAGTTGATGCTCCTGCTCTCGCACTTGATCACGCGCAACTGGGAGTGGCTGCGCGCCGAGATCCGCGTGCTGCGCCTGATCGACGGCGAGGCCGGGCGTGAGCCCGCCAGCGAGGCGCTGCAGGAGCTGATCCACGCCGCGCGCGTGGACGCGACCGCGGTCGCCGTCCTCGCCGGGGAGGGCGAGAGCTTCGCCGACGTCTGCCGGCGCAACTCCTTCGACGCAGACCTGGTCGTGCTCGGCTTCGCGCTGCCGGAGGAGGGCGACGAGGAGGCCTTCCACGAGAACTTCAGCGCGATCACCGAGAAGCTGCCCACGACGCTGCTCGTGCGCTCCTCGGGGCGGGAGAGCCTGGTCTAGCTACTCCTGCTCGGTGCCCCACACCATGTAGGAGGGGCCCGTCTCGCGGTAGCGCATCACGTAGCCGACCTGGGGCTGGTTGGTGCCGACGTCGATCGTGTCGGCCACCACGTCCGCGCGGCTGACCCAGGTCAGGGTCCCATACCAGGGCTCGTAGATCTGATACTCGACGGTCCCGTCGCTCAGCTCGCGGCGGTCCACCGCCAGCACGGCGTGCGAGGAGTTGGGGCTCTGGATCCCGAGCGGGGTGGGGATCCCGCGCAGCAGGTTCTCGTCGAGGATCTCGCCCGCCAGGGCGTTGGCGTCGCCGCTGGTTTGGACCAGCTCGTAGTCGATCCCTGCCAGGGAGCGACCGACCTCGTCGACCAGGGCCTCGCTCGAGTCCCACGACACGCCCGCCCCGCCCCGCTGATCGCGCGCCACCGGCGCGCCCTCCTCGGCGAGCAGGAGCTGCTCCTGCTCGAGCGCGGTCTCGAGGTTGTGCGCGTAGGGGTTGTTGGGATCGACCGCGTGGACGTCGCCCGCGAGCCGCATTCGGAGCGCGTAGACCGGGTCGAGCTCGCCGCGCAGGGCTTGGGCGCGGGTCGGCGAGCACGAGTGACCGTACTGCTGCGTCAGGGCGCGCCCGCTGGCGAGGCGGGCGTTGTCGTCGAGCCACTGCGCTCCCCGGCCCTGGATCTCGCCCGAGAACCAGGTCAGGTCGGCCAGGTCGTTGCCCGCGGCGAGGGCGCGCAGCAGGTAGGCCTGCTCGGCGGGGTCGCTGTGGTTGGCCAGGAGGCCCGCGAGCTCGGCCTGCTCGTCGCCGTCCATGCGCTCGAAGGCCCGCAGGGCGCGCTCGCTCATGTGATCGCCCAGGACCTCGCGGACCGCGTCCTGGCCCTGGGCCGCGGCGAAGGCCTCGGCGGGGTCGAGGGGGGCGGCCGCGGCGGGGTCCGCGGCGGCGGCCTGGCTCGTCGCGGGCAGCTCCTCGTCGAGGAGGTGGTGGCGCAGCAGCTGCACCCCGCCGTTCTGGTGCGCGACCTCGTCGGCCGACTGGTGCGCGACCGGCTCGGACCGCGGGGTGGGCACGGGGCGCGGGGTGGGGACGGGGCGCGGCGCGCTGGAGGGCAGGCCGCTCCAGGCCGCGGCCAGGAGCGCGTCGTCGGGGCGGCGCGGGCCGAAGCTGTGCAGGACCTGGTTGCCGCGGACCTCGACGAAGGCGCTGGCCGGCAGGTCGGCCGCGAACTGCGCCGCCTCCTCCGCCGTGTTGAAGCGCATGCGGTCGATCTGGAAGCCCCCGAAGCGGACCTGCACGCCCTCGGCGTAGACGGTGCCGTCCGCGAGGGTCCACTCGGCGGCGCGGGCGCGCTGCGGCTCGCCGTAGGTGGTGGTCAGTCCAGCCACGTAGCCCTGCTCCCGCTCGCTCAGCTCGCCGCCGACGCGGACCTGCTGAGCGAGAGCGGGGCTGGCCAGGAGACAGACCACGAGGGCCAAGACGCCGTTGAGCCGGATCATGAGCGAGGGTCCTTCCTTCTTCCGCCCCTCCTGGCGCACGCTCACGACCTGGTCACCTCCTAGCTAAGTCCATTAATGTCAACGACCCCGCCGTCTCACGATGGTTTCACCCGGATCCCCCCCTCCCAGGCCGTCAACTGAGTTTCGGGCTCCGCTCGCCTCCCGGGCCGGCGTGAGGGGATGCGTGAGCAGGCGTCCAGAGTCATGGTGGACGGGCCCACCCAGGAGCTGGATTGAGCGACTCCCGCCTGCGCGCCCTACAGCGAGCCGCCGCCCTCGGCGACGAGGAAGCCCAGGCGGCCCTCGCCCGCGCCTCGGGCCGGCGGAGCGAGGAGGAGGTCAGCTTCCCGCCCTGGCGCGAGCTCTTGACCCGCGGGGACCCCGCCGCGCCGGTGCCCCTCAGCGACGGGGCCCTGCGCGCCCTCGAGGCGGAGCTGGCGCCCCTGGGCCCCGAGCGCGTCGGCTCCGCCTTGGACTTCGTGCGCGACGGCGGGCCGGCGGGGATCCTGGACGAGCTGGCGGCCGACGAGGAGGCGACCGGGGCCCTGGGCCTGGGTCACTTCGCGAGCTGGTCCGCAGAGGCGCCTCCGCGCCCTGCGCTCGCGACCCTGGCCGGTCCAGCCCTGCTCCGCTACGGAGTGCTCGCCTTGGCGGCGCTGTCCCCCGGCGAGGTCCGCGGCTCGGGCTACCTCCCCGACTGGCTCAGCCTGATCCTCGTCGAGGGGACCTCGGCCCGGGTCCAAGGCCTGGGGACGAGTCGCCTCGCCTACAGCGAGCTCGAGCTGAGCGTCGTGGGCGACGCGCTCGAGGCCGCCGGGCTCGAGCGCGACCTGCCGCTGCGGCTCCTCCTCCGCCTGACCCCCTCGCCCCGGCCCTGTCCGCGCGAGCGCGGGGTCGAGGCCCTGCGCGGGGTCGGCCTCGCCCTGGGGCGCACGCGCCTCGAGCTGACCCAGGCCGCCCTCCGCCGCCCGGGCGAGAGCTTGCGCGCGCACGTGCTGGACCTGCTCGAGCGCCTCGACGTCCCCCTCGAGGGCCTGTGGGACGACATCTTCGCCTGCGCGGCCGACCGCAGCCCCGCCCAGCAGCGCGCCGCCTGGCGGCTGATCCGCGCCCGCTGGAGCGAGGCCGAGGAGCAAGCCGAGGTCTGGCTGGACTCCGCCGAGAGCGAGCGCCGCGCCCTGGCCCTGGAGCTCCTCGGCGAGCTGGGCGACCCGCGCGACACGACCTTGCAGGCGCGGCTGCGAGCCGGCCTCCAGGACCGCGCCAAGTCCGTGCGCAGCGCCGCGGGTCCCGCCGAGCAGCGCCTCGCGCAGCGCCAGACCGAGCTCCCACGCGGCCAACCCTCCGAGCGCCTGCCCCCGCCGGCTCCCGAGGCGCGCCTCCTCCTGCGCGAGGCCTGGGCTCACCTCGGCGAAGAGTCCTTCGCCAACGCCTGGCGGCGGGTGTCGGTCGACTACCCCTGGCTGCGCCCGCACCGCCTCGGCGACCCCGTGCCCGCCGGGGCCGACCCGGTCGAGCTCCTGCGCCCCTTCGCTCAGGCGCCCGGAGTCGAGCTCGGCCACGTCCTGCGCGCGGCCTGCTTGAGCGACAAGCGCTGGCTCCGGCTCCGCAACGGACAGCGAACCCTCGTCCGCTCGGCCGAGCCCCTGGCCCGGATCCACCTCGAAGCGCAGGGCGCTCCCCTTCGCCTCGACGCCCTCGCCGCGGCCTGCGCCTGGGTCGGGACCTCGGCGCGCTTGATCGGCAGCCTCGCGCTCGAGCCGCCGCGAGAGGGCCAGCTCCCCTCGTTCTCGCTCCGCCAGGGCTGGGAGCCAGGCGACTACTACCAGACGCGCCAGGGGCTGGCCGCGGGCCCCTTCCTCAGCAGCGGCTGGCACGACCCGCACTCCGAGCACGCTGCGCTGGTCCCCGAGCTCTACGCCGTGCTGACCTCGCTCAGCGAGGTCTCGCCTGAATTGGCCGACGCGATCGCCCACCAGGGTCAGCGCTCGCAAGAGGGCCCGCTCCGCTCGCTCGGCCTGCGCGTGTTCCGCGAGCGCCAGCTCACCTGCGCGCCCCTCAGCGAGGACCAGGTCAACGCCTACTGGGTCGAGGGCTACCTGCGCCGGATCCGCTGGCTGGGAGAGCTCGCCACGCCGAGCGCCCTGGATCGCCTGCTGACCCTCCGCCAACGAGAGCAGCGCCAGCAGGTCCTGCTCGAGCTCGAGGCCGCGATCCAGCGCTGCGCCTGAGCATGCGACCACGAGTCACCCTGCGAGCTCTGTCGCCAGTTCGTGAATCAGGACTCGCTAGCGCGTTTCGCGACACCCCCGCCGCCCCGCCCTCCCTAAGGCCCCTCCGTGCGTCCTCGCGCGCGCCGGCACGACAGGTGCGATCACCCCCGGCGGAGGTGTTCATGATTCAAGTCTTCAGCGAGGCCAGCGCCGAGCGCCTGCGCGAACAGCTGACCGAACACTCGGTCAAGGCCGCCGCCCTGCTCGACGTGATCGAGTGCGCCGCGGCCGGCGACCTCTCCGTCGAGGTCTCGGTCAGCGGCGACGACGTGATGGGCAAGCTGGCCGAGGGGATCTCGCGCCTCCTGGCTTCGGTCCGCGAGTCGGTGTCCTCCATGGACCGCCGCGCGGGCTTGCTCGGCGGCTCGGCCATGGAGCTGGTGCGCGGCAGCCAGGAGCTGCGCGAGCAGGCCGAGCGCACGGCCCGCGAGACCCAGGACGTTAGCGAGGGGGTCGCGGACATGGTGGCCGCCTTCGAGCAGGGCGCGCGGGGCGCGCGCGAGATCGACGAGAGCTCGAACGCGATCTCCTCCTGCACCTCCCGCGCGCGGGACGTGGCCGGGACCGCGGTCGTGCTCGCAGACGAGGCCGGCCAGGCCGCGCAGCGCCTCGGCGAGTCGAGCCACGAGATCGGCCAGGTGCTCAAGCTGATCCGCACGATCGCCGAGCAGACCAACCTCCTCGCGCTGAACGCCACGATCGAAGCCGCCCGCGCGGGCGAGGCCGGCAAGGGCTTCAGCGTGGTCGCCGACGAGGTCAAGGCACTCGCCCGTCAGACCAGCCACGCGACCGAGGACATCTCGCGGCGGGTCCAGGCGATCCAGACCAGCAGCGGCGAGGTCAGCCAGAACCTGGATCGGATCCGCGAGATCGTCCGCCAGACCCACGCGCTTCAGGGAGAGGCCGACGCGGCGGTTCGCGAGCAGCAGTCAGCGACCCACGTCCTGCGCGAGAGCATGTCCTCGGGCTGCGACCTGGCCCGCGACGTGCGCCAGCGCGCCGAGCTCGTCGGCCAGGACTGCACCCGCACGGTCGCGGGCGCGGTCTCGGCCCAGGTCGCCGCCAAGGGCCTCGACCAGCTCGCGGGCGAGCTGCGCCAGGACGTGTCGCGCTACCAGTTCGAGTCGAGCGCTTTGATGCCCTGGACCGACGACCTGCGCATCGGAGTGGGCGCCATGGACGAGCAGCACCGCGTGCTCGTCGGCCTGATCAACCAGGTCCACCGCAACGCAGGCGACGACCGCCAAGCCACGGGCCAGGTCCTGACGGCCCTGGCGGAGTACACCAAGGTCCACTTCAGCGTCGAGGAGCGCTTGATGCGCGAGCACGGCTACCCCGAGTTCGACGGACACGAGCAGAGCCACCACGACCTGCTCGCCAAGCTCGAGCAGACCTTCGACCGCTACCGCGCAGGCGAGGACGTCGGCGCCGAGCTCTTGGCCTTCCTCAAGGAGTGGCTGCGGCACCACATCCTGAAGTCGGATCGGAAGTACGCGAGCTACCTGAACGGGCAGGGGATCT
>CALDQK010000924.1 GCA_937911525.1 uncultured bacterium | reverse complement strand
GTCTCTGCGTCTCCGCGGTGAATCGCCGCGCGCAACCCGCCCGGAACCGCGAAACTCTAGGCTAGCGCTGCTCTCCTGATTCCTCATTTGACCCCCTCGCTTCCGCCACTTCGCTGCTAGAGTCACCCCTGCCGGGCGCAGCCCCCCTCCTACGAGATCCGGGGCGGCACAGCGCGCAGGACGCAGCGGCTCGCGAGCGCGACCCCGTCCTCCGCCCCACCCCCACCCGGTCGCGCGCTTCGAGCTGCGCTCAGCGCCGGCCCCGATTGGAAAACACAGTGTCCCGCTTCTCAGACCTCGGCCTGGCCGAGCCGCTCCTCGACGCCCTCGACGAGGAGGGCTACCGCGCCCCCACCGAGATCCAGGCCCGCGCGATCCCGCCCCTCCTCGAGGGCAAGGACGTGCTCGGCGCCGCCCAGACCGGCACCGGCAAGACCGCGGCCTTCCTGCTGCCGATCTTGCAGCACCTCGACGCCAACGAGCCCGCCAAGGGCCGCCGCAAGATCCGGGCCCTCGTCCTGACCCCGACCCGCGAGCTGGCCGCGCAGATCAGCGAGAGCGCGAGCGCCTACGGGCGTCACCTGCACCTGCGCCACACCGTGATCTTCGGGGGCGTCAACGAGCGCACCCAGATCAAGGCCCTCCGGGCCGGGCTCGACCTGCTCGTGGCCACCCCCGGGCGCCTGCTCGACCTGCACGGGCGCGACTACGTCGACCTCTCGGGCGTCGAGCACTTCGTCCTCGACGAGGCCGACCGAATGCTCGACATGGGCTTCATTCACGACGTGAAGCGCGTGCTGAAGGTCCTGCCTCGCGACCGTCAGAACCTGCTCTTCTCAGCCACCATGCCGAGCACGATCGTCGAGCTGGCCGGCAGCTTCCTGCACGAGCCGGTCTCGGTCTCGGTCGCCCCCACCGTCAAGGCCGTGGAGCGGATCGAGCAGAGCGTGATCCTCGTGGACCGCAAGCAGAAGCGGACCATCCTGCTCGAGCTGCTCGAGGGCGAAGACGTCGAGAGCGTGATCGTGTTCACCCGCACCAAGCACGGCGCCAACCGCCTGAGCAAGCAGCTGACCAAGGCCGGCGTCGAGTCGGCTCCGATCCACGGCAACAAGTCGCAGAACGCGCGGACTCGCGCGCTCGAGGGCTTCCGCTCGGGCGAGATCCGGGTCCTGGTCGCGACCGACCTCGCGGCGCGCGGGATCGACGTCGAGGGCATCAGCCACGTCATCAACTACGAGCTGCCCAACGAGCCCGCGACCTACGTGCACCGGATCGGTCGCACCGCCCGCGCCGGGCGCGAGGGCGTCGCGATCGCCCTGGTCGACCCCAGCGAGGAGCGCGATCTCCTGCGCGACGTGGAGCGCTTCACCAAGAAGCGCCTGGTCCGCGTCGGCGTCGACGGCGTGCCCGAGGCCGAGCAGCCCGCGCCGGTCGAGGAGACCGAGCCGCGCGGCGGCGGTCGCCCAAGCGGCCACACGGGCGGCAGCAAGAGCCGCGGCCGCGGCGGGCGAGGCCGCAGCCGACGCCGCTCTGGCGGCGGTCTGCGCGCGAGCACAGGCAAGGCGTCCGCCGGCTCGCAGGGCGGCGCTCCGCGCTCCCAGAGCGGCGCTTCGCGCTCGCAGGGCGGGAGCTCGCGCTCCCAGAGCGGCGCTTCGCGCTCGCAGGGCGGGAGCTCGCGCTCCCAGAGCGGGGGCTCGCGCTCGCAGGGCGGGTCCTCCCGCGCCGAGGGGGGCCCGGCCACCCCGAGCTTCGGGGGCGGCCGTCGGCGTCGCCGCGGCGGGCGAGGACGCGGCTCCCAGTCCTAGCGGCCCTCTGGCGCGCCCAGCTGCGCGCTGGGCGGCTCAGCCGGGGCCTCGGACTCGGGGCCTCGGATCAGCATCACCAGACCGATCACCAGGAAGAGCGCCGCGCCGCCGTAGTGGAGCCAGCGCGGGTCGATCCGGTCGGCCAGGAGCTTGCCCACTCCGACCGCGAGGGCCGAGGCCAGCACCAGCGCGAGGGCGGAGCCGCAGAACACCGCCCAAGGGTGCTTGCCCGCAGTCGCCAAGCCCAGCGCAGCGAGCTGGGTCTTGTCGCCCAGCTCCGCCACGAACACGGCCACGAAGGTCGCCCCGAACAAAGCCCACCACGAATCGCTCATGACTCCTCCTCCTCCGCTCGGAAGCGAGAATGATAGGTCGCTTCGTGGCCCGAGAGCCCCTCGAGCGGCGCGGAGGGCGCCTACTTGTCCACCCGCAGCTCCCAGGCGACGACGTAGTTCTGGCCCTCGACGGCGCGCCCCGTGGCGGGTTTGCCGGCGAAGGCGGAGTCGATCTGGTGCTGCGAGAGGTCGGCCTTGCCGTCGGTCGTGGTGACCGAGGAGGAGGCGTAGCTGCCGCTCAGCGACTCTCGCAGCTCTTCCTGGGAGTCGGCGGACGTGCCCGAGGGGAAGATGAAGTGGGGCTCCAGCACGAACCCGAACTCGGCGTCGCCGTAGACGTGCAGCTCGCGCAAGGGGCGCCCTCCCCTGGGCGGGGCCAGGACCGTGCGCTGGGTCTGTCCTGGGGTGGTCAAGGTGTAGGTTCCCGAGGTCGTGAGCTTGAAGGTCGTGCCCTCGCGCGCTCCGAGCTTGACCACGCGCGGCTCGCTGCCTTCATGGCTGAGGCTGAGGGACAAGGCTTGGTCGCTGGCGTTGTAGGCGTAGAGCTCGGCGTCCGAGCCCGCGGCGTCGAGGTAGCGCTGAACCCCCACGCCGAGCACGGCCAGGAGGATCAGGGTCGCGATCGCGCTCACCACGGGCGACTTCTCGACCCCGACGTCCTTGCGCGTGCCGCCCCGGTTTCCGCCTTTGACTCCCAAGCTGAGGGGGGTTCCGCAACTCGAGCAGCGCTCCGCGTTTGAGGCTGTCTCCTGTCCGCAAACGTGGCACGCCATGATCGGCTCCTGGGCTGAACGAGCCGTGGACCGTAGCACTCTGGGGCTCGGGCCCTTCCCGGCAAATCCGAAAGTTACCCGAACGGGCCGGCGGCCCTAAGTGCTGAGCCTGTCGGCGACCAGGGTGCGGTGGCAGCGGCTGGGATCGGCG
>CALDQK010000923.1 GCA_937911525.1 uncultured bacterium | reverse complement strand
GCGAGACGAATTGCTGGGCGACGAGCGCTGGATCGTGGCCGAGGGAACCTACGGCGACGGCTCCGAGGGCAACCCGGACGCGGCGCTGCTGGTCGACGCCCTCGAGGCGGCGCTCGCGCGCGGCGAGGCGGTCGTGGTGGACCTGCGCGCCATGCACTACGGCTTCGGGGACGCGATCGGCGGCCTGTTCTGGGGCGCCCTGGGCCAGCCCGTGCGCCTGCTGCTGCAGGCCGAGTGCGAGCCGGCCTACGAGGGTCTGCTCCGCTACCTCGGCGGACCGGCGGAGTTCGGCGAGCTGCGCGAGCGGATTCGCTACGAGTAGGGGTGCGCGCGGCGCGGGACCCGGTCGAGCGCGACTGGCTCGAGGCGCTGGACGTCTCGAGTGTCGAAGGCGAGGACCTGATGCGACTCCAAGAGTTGATCGCGATCCTGAGCCGGCGGGGCTAACCAGCTCCGACGGCTCGGCGTTCTTCCCCGAGGTCTTTCCACGCAAAGGCGCAGAGACGCAGAGGCGCAAAGAAGCGGTCGTGTGAGCGAGAGGGGCGCTCCCAATCGATTTCGCACCTACGGGGTGACTCTCTCTCGAGACCGCCTCGTCCTGGCGCGACCGAAGCGCGCGCTGCGCTCTTCGCGTCTCTGCGCCTTTGCGTCTTTGCGCTGAAGAGAGGTGGCGTTCCGCCCTAGCGAGCGGAGGGGCTCACCGGGCGCTCACGCACGAGCGTCAGCCATTCCCGGTGCCTCAATTCTCGAGGTCCACCTCGGGCTGATAGCAAGCCCGCTCGCGGTTGCACTCCCCCGGGCACGCGTCGTGCCCGTCCGGCCCGACCGCCTCGTGGGTCCGCAGACACCACGAGCCCGTCCCGAGCGGCTCCTCGGGGTCCTCGAAGCCGCCGGCCGGCGGGGGAATGAAGTAGCTCTTGTTCTCGAGGTAGTAGCAGGCGTGGGGCGGCTTCATGGCTACTTCTCCCCGCGCAGCTGCTTCAGCGCGCGCACGATCAGGCGCTCGAGGAGCACCACCTTGTGGCGGTTGTCGACGGTCGGCTCAGCGCCCTTGGTCGCGGCGCGGGCCGCGTTGGCCAGGAGCGCGTCGCTCGGCTCCTTTCCGACCAGCACCTTCTCGGCGGCGTGGGCGCGCAGGGGGATCGGGGCGACACCGCTGCAGGCGATCCGCGCCGCCTTGACCTTGCCGTCGGCCAGCTCGAGGGCGGCCGAGACGGCCACCAGGGCGAAGTCGAAGGTCTGCCGCTCGCGCAGCTCGAGGTAGACGCTGTTGCGGGTCAGGGCCGAGGGGGCGAGCGCGATCGAGTGGATCAGCTCGTCCTGCTTGAGCACCGTGTCCGCCAGCACGCCGCGCTGCGGGAGCTGGTAGAGCTTCTCGACCTCGATCTCGCGCTGCCCCTCGGGGCTGGTGAGCACGACCCGGCCGCCGCAGGCGATCAGGGCCGGGGCGAGGTTGCTGGCGTGCGCGCTGCGGCAGCCGCCGTGCGGGAACACGCCCGCGTAGCGGGTGTGCGCGCCGGGCTGATCGGCCGAGCACACGTCGTCGCCGAGCTTCAAGCAGGCGTGCCCCGTGCGCAGGTAGGCGCAGCGCGAGACCTGGCAGAGGTTGCCGCCCACGGTGCCCATGTTGCGGATCTGGGGGTTGGCCGCCTCGTTCGCCGCCGTGGCCAGGGCCGGGTAGTGGCGCTGGACGTGGCGGCTGTTCGCGACCTGGGCCAGGGTCAGGCCCGCGCCCAGGGTGTCTGGGCCGCCCTTGACGGGCGCGACCCGCAGCAGGTTGACCAGCCGCGGCGGCTCGAGGATCCGCTCCTTGAGCAGGTCGAGGAGGTCGGTGCCGCCGGCCTTGGGCAGGGCGGTCGGCGAGTCGCGCAGGACCTTGGCCGCCGAGCCGTAGTCCTCGGGCGAGGTGTAGGCGAAGGCTCTCACTTCTTGGCTCCCTTCTCGAGGGCCGCGATCACCTTGTCGACGGTGATCGGCAGCGAACGGACGCGCGCGCCGCAGGCGTTGGCGACCGCGTTGGCGATCGCCGCCGCGGTCGGAATCGTGGGCGGCTCGCCCAGGCTGGAGACGCTGGTCGGGCTGATCCCGTTGTGCACCGAGAAGGGGATCGAGACGATCTCGGGCATGTCGAGGGAGCCGGCGACCTTGTAGCCGAGGAAGTCGGTGTTGATCTGGCGGCCGCTGGTCGGATCGAGCAGGCGCTCCTCGAAGAGCGCGTAGCTGAGCCCCTGGATCACGCCGCCGTTGATCTGGCTGCGCGCGGTCAGCGGGTTGACCACCAGGCCACAGTCCTGGACCGCGACGACCTTGAGCACGCGGACCGAGCCGAGCTCGACGTCGACCTCGACCTCCGCGAACTGGCAGCCCGCGATCTCCTCGGCGAAGCGGGGCAGGCCGAAGTCGTCCCCGCCCGCCGAGCCGGTCGCCTCGACGGCGTCGGGCTGGAGCAGCTTGGCGCACTGCTCGAAGCTGAGCGCCTTGGGGCCGCCGGTCAGCTTGCCCTCTGCGAGGTCGAGCTTGCTGGCGTCGGCGCCGATCGCAGGCGCGATCGCCTCGAGCAGGCGGCGCTTGGCCAGGTAGCCGGCCTCGCGCGCGGCGGGCGTGATCGAGGGCGAGGTGACCGAGCCGCCGCTGGGGTGCCCGTAGGGGTCGTCGGTGTGGCCGAGGGCGACCTGGATCTGCTCGGGCGCGATCCCGAGCTCCTCGGCGACCATCACCGCCAGCAGGGTCCGGGTGCCCGTGCCGATGTCCTGGCTGCCGTTGCGGACCACGACCGAGCCGTCGCGGCCGATCCGGACCCGCACCGCGCAGCCGGGCCGCGCGTTGTGCTTCCAGCGCGTGGCGGCGCAGCCCAGGCCGCGCCGCAGCGGGCCCTTGCCCGTGCCCGAGGGCTTGCGCCGCTCCCAGCCGATCGCCTCGGCGCCGACCTTCCACTGGGCCTGACGGACCGGGTGGGGGTCGTTCTTGAGCCGCAGCTCGAGCGGGTCCATGCCGATCGCCTCGGCCAGCTCGTCGAGCATGCTCTCGAGCGCGAAGATCCCCTGCGGGTGCCGCGGCGCGCGGAAGGCGCGCGCGCGGGAGGCGTTGGTCATGACGTCGGACTGCTCGCTCCAGGTCGCGGCGAAGTCGTAGATCGCGGGGTTGGTCACCCCGGCCCCGCCGCCGACGCCGCCCGTGCCCCAGGCGCGGACCTCGGCGCCCAGGAGCGTCCCGTCCTTGGCGACCGAGAACTTGCACTTCTGGATCGAGTCGGGCCGGTTGCCGGCGAGGTGCTCCTCGGCCCGGTCGAGCATCAGCCGGCAGGGGCGACTCGTCGCCTTGGCGGCCTTGGCGCAGAACACGTCCCAGGCGTCGACGCCGAACTTGGAGCCGAAGCCGCCGCCCATGTGCTCGGTGATCACGGTCACCTGGCTGGCCTCGAGGCCCATGGCGCGGGCCATGCTCCGCTTGACCGCGAAGGTGCCCTGGGTCGAGGCGTAGACCGTCAGGTGCCCGTCCTTCCAGGAGCAGACCGAGCCGTGGGTCTCGAGGCACATGTGGGTCTGGACCTGGGTCCTGTACTCCGCCTCGATCACCTTCTCGGCGCGGGCGTGGGCCTGCTCGACCTTGGCCTTGTCGCCGCGAGGACCGCCGCCGCGCTCGTTGCCCTTGCGCCCGGTGACCGCGGGCGCGCCCTCGGCCAGGGCCGACTCGATGTCGACCACGTGGGGCAGGACCTCGTACTCGACCTCGATCAGCGCCAGGGCGTCGTCGAGGACCTGCTCGTCCACGGCGGCGATCCCCGCGACGGGCTGGCCGGCGTAGCGGATCCGGGCCGCGTTGCGCCCCTCCTGGGTGAAGTCCTCGGCGTAGAGGACGCCCGCGAGCAGCTTGGCCTTGGAGAGGTCGACCGACTTGACCTTCGCCGCCGCGTGGGGCGAGCGGAGCAGCCTGGCCACGATCAGGTTCGGGAAGCGGACGTCGTAGCTGTAGCGGGCCCGACCGCTGACCTTGAGCGGCGCCTCGAGGCGCGGGCGCTCCTTGCCCACCACGCTCAGGCTGGATTGGCGGTCCCAGGGGCGCATGTCCGCCTTGGCGCGCCCCTCGTAGTCCTTCTCGTTGCCCGGGAAGCCGAGCTTCAGGTCGTCAGCGCTCACTGTCCGGCCGCCTTCCTGCAGGCCGAGAACACGTGCGGGTAGGTGCCGCAGCGGCAGAGGTTGCCCGCGACCGCCTCCTTGATCTCGGCGTCGCTGGGCGACTTGTTGTGGGCGAGCAGCGCCGCGCAGGACATGACCATGCCCGGCGTGCAGAAGCCGCACTGGAGCGCGTCCTCCTCCACGAAGGCCTGCTGGACCGGGTGCAGCTCGCCGCCCTGGCTGAGGCCCTCGATCGTGGTCACCGAGCGGCCCTCGGCGTCGATGGCGAGCGTCATGCAGCTGTTGACCGGCAGGCCGTCGAGCCACACGGTGCAGCCGCCGCAGGCGCCCCGGTCGCAGATCCGCTTGGTGCCGGTCAGCTCGAGGTGGTCGCGCAAGGCGTCGAGCAGGGTCACCCGCGGCTCGACCGCGAGCTTGGCCGGCTTGCCGTTGAGCTTCAGGCTGACGGGGTGCTTGCGGGGGCCAGCCCAGGCGATCTTGGGCTCGGCTGCGTCTTGGGCCTTGGCCGAGCGTGCGCCGGTCAGGCCAGACAGGAACGCAGCGGCGCCGCTGCTCGCGAGGATCTCGCGGCGGGAGATACCGGCGCGCTCGCGCCGCTCCTGGCCGCGGGGGTCGTGGTCGCTCATGGGCTCCACCTCCGGGGCACAGAGCCTATCGAGCGTTTGGAGCCACGGCTAGGGGCCAGCCAGTTTCCCTCTCAGTCCACGTGCACGCCGGGTTCAGGCACGAGGAACACCTCCCGGATCACCGCCAGGACGCGCTCGGCGGCGCTGGCAGGGTCGGGGTGGGCGAACTCGAGCTCGCGGTTCCCGTTCCCGTGGTCCTCGGTCGCGACCTCGTCGCCGAAGGCCGCCAGGGTGCGCTCGAGGCCCACCTGCGAGAGCCAGCTCGCCCGCACATAGTAAGGCGTGTCGGGCCCCCTCGCGACGACGAGGCTCACGTAGCGGGGGTCGTCGGACTCGACCGCCGCCATGGCCTCGGGCGGCGGATCGGCGACCTCGACGTTGACGTTCTTCCAGCCGTCCGGCGGGAAGCGCTCGAGGCGCGGGATCAAAGCGCCGACGACGTCGGTCAGCGGCGGCGCGGGCCGGGGTTGGGGCCGCTTGGCCGCCCGCGCCTCGCGCTCCTCCCGCCGGGCTCGAGTCCGCCGGACCTCCTGCATCGCGGCCTCGGCGGCGCCGGCGCTCAGCCAGCGCCACGAGACGGTCGGCGAGTAGGCCTCGCTGCCGAGGGACTCGCTTCGCTGGAGGAAGCGACCGTCGGGGTGGCGGTAGAACTTCTCCTCCTCGTACATGCCCGAGCAGCCGTCGAGGTCCTCGAGCACCAGCTCGGACTCGGCGGCCAGGGCGTCCCAGTCGTCCTCGGTCATCAGGCTCTCCTCAGCGAGTCTGCGCCGCGCGCTCCAGGGCGCTCGGCGCGCAGGACGGGCCGAGCTGCTGACCGACGGATCGCTGCGCGGGGTCGTGAGCTGGGACCATGGCCCAGGATAGCGAGTGGGCCAGCGCGCCGCCGAGCCCTGAGCGCTGCGTTTCCTTTCACTTTCATTAACGGGAAACTGGAAAGGAACCGGGGCCCAGCTCTGCGGATCGCTCCTGGGAATGGCCCTAAGTCCAATGAAGCAATGACCGCCCGCCGACACCCACCACGCTGCGGGAGGCGGCACAGCGCGTGCGAATCCGGTGGGCATGAAGCGAACCTTCCTCCTCACGATCGCCGCGCTGGCGCTCGCCGGCTGCACCAAGGGCAGCAGCAGCAGCGGGGGGGGTGTTGCCAGCACCACGGCGCCTTCGACCTCGAGCTCGGCGCCGGTCGCGACGCAGAGCGTGGTCGTGCTCCAGGTCGGCTCGAGCGTGCCCGCGCACGTGGCTCAGCGAGTCGAGGACCTGCTCCGCCTGAGCAGCCAGCACCCCCTCGAGCTGCGCAGCCCGGCCGCCAGCCTGGCGGGCCTGGCCTCGGGCTCGCTCGTGATCGGGCTGGGCGAGACGAGCGCCACCCGCTCCCTGATCCCGGCCGGTGATCCCGCGCCCCTGGGGGCGGAGGGCTTCGTGGTCCGCGCCGGCGACCTCGCGCCTGGGGTGCGGGTCGTGGCCGCCGACGGCAACCCGGCGGGTCCCGGCGCGCACGCGCACGGGGTCAACCGCGGGCTGCTCTACGGGACCTACGCCCTGCTCGAAGAGCTGGGCTTCGCCTTCTTGCACCCCCTCGACCCGACCGAGCCGAGTGAGCTGAGCCGACCCCCGGCCGGGCTCGAGCTGCGCGAGGCGCCGCGCTGGCCGCAGCGCGCGATCCACCTGCACACGATGCACCCGCTCGAGCTGACCGACCTGCTCAACGGCTGGGGCCCGCAGGGCCCGCAGGACGCGGCCGGCTGGCGGGCCACGCTCCCCGAGTGGGAGACCTACTGCGAATGGTTGATCGCCAACCGCCAGAACGAGGTCGAGTGGGTCCTGCTCAGCGCCAAGAGCTGGGAGGCCTTCGCCGACGGGCCGGTCCGTCAGCAGCGCCTGAGCGAGATCGTGAGGATCAGCCAGGCCTGGGGGATCAGCACCGGGATCGACGTGCCCCTCGCGCTCCAGCAGCAGCACGCCTGGCGGCTGGTGCGCCAGCTCTCGACCCTCGCCGACGAGGAGCGCCAGATCCGCGATCGGCTCGACTACGTGCTGGCCTGCGGGTTCGACTTCGCCTCGACCGAGCTGGGCTTCAGCGAGTTCACCAAGCCCGACGACCAGAAGATGCTCGACTGGATGAACGCCTTCGCCCGCCACCTGAAGGCGCAGGGCAAGGGGGCCTACGTCAAGGCGCACGTGAGTCAGGGGCAGACCGCGCAGGCCTTCCCCGACCCGCGCACCGGCCAGCCGATCAACTTCAACTTCCTCAGCCACTACGCCGACCCGCACCTGGGGGTCTACGCGCACACCGTCCAGCACTACGCCCTCGACGACCCCGCGCCGACCTATGGGGCGAGCGACTTCGGCTTCATTCGCGACTTCATTCACCTCGAGGCCAAGGAGCGGCCCCTGCTCTGGTATCCAGAGACGGCCTACTGGGTCAGCTTCGACATCGACGTGCCGCTCTTCCTGCCGGTCTACGCGGACCGCCGGGTGCGCGACCTGCGCCTGCTGGCCGGAGACGAGCGCGCGGGCCGGCTGGGCCCCGGCGAGCGAATGGAGGGGCAGTCGATCTTCAGCAGCGGCTGGGAGTGGGGCTACTGGCTCAACGACGTGGTCACGGCGCGCGGCGCCTGGGAGCCCCACGAAGCCGCCGCGAGCGACCGCGAGGCCTTGCGCCAGTCCTTGGCGCCCGTGACGCGGCCCTTCGGGCCGGTGGCCGGGGACGTGATCGACGTGCTGCTGCGGATCTGCGACGCCCAGCGCGAGCTCTTGATCTTCGGAGAGCTGCAGGGGCGCCGCCCCGCCGATATCGAGCGGCGCAACGGCCAGGCCTACCTCCAGGGCTGGGAGACCTGGGACGACCTGAACGAGTTCGCCAAGCTGGTCCCGATCCCGGGGCTGGGCCCGCTCACGACCCAGCCGACTCGGCGCGGACTGATCGACCTCCGCCGCGGCCTGTTCAGCGGGGTCGACTACGCGCGCGAGATCCGGCCCCTGCTGCTGGCGATGCGCG
>CALDQK010000922.1 GCA_937911525.1 uncultured bacterium | reverse complement strand
AGAGCAGCAGGAGCTGAGGAGCACGTTTCTGCTGGAGCTCGAGCGCAGCGATCTCACGCAGCCGATCCTCCGATTGAAGCAGGGAGAACATTCGGCGCCCGTTCTTGCTCTCCGTGCCGCGCCCCAGCCAGTCGCGGTAGCTGTCAGCGTCCACTAGGCGTGGGGGAGGCGAGATCGTGAACGGGTCCTCGAGGGAGGCCACCTCGACGTAGTCGTCCCCCTCGAGCTCGAGCCGCAGCTTGCCAAAGCGGACGTTGAGGGTCTTCTGATCGTTCTCCAGGAAATACTCGCAGTGAAACTTGGTCCGCTTGTCGGCCAGCGTGACCAGGCCAGGACTCCAGCGCGCTTCGCGCACAGCCTGCCTGAGCGCGTCCGCTGCGAACGCTGCCTCGCGCGGCTTCACGACCCAGTGGGCGAGGAGCTGCAACAGCCAGGTCCGTTCGCCGACGCGGAGGAGGGGCTGCGCTGCGGCGCGGAGCTCCCCGCCGGCGAGGAATGCCCGTAGCAGGAGGCCGTTGGCCTCGGCTGGGCTGCTCCCCTCGACGAGCTGGGCCAGCAGCGCGGGACTTGGCAGCGCGGGAGCGTTCTGGAACGGGTCGTGGGCCTGCTCCTTGCCCGGAGGGGTCGGAGCCAGGAAGGGGACCGGGCTCAACCCCTCGAGGCGATCGAAGGGGAAGCGCAGTTCGCCTTCGGGGAAGCGTACGACCGCCTGGTGGCGGGAGCCACGCGAGATTCGGAATCCACAAGCAAAGTCTCCGTCGCGGTGGTGCGCGACGCGCCAGCGCAGGGTGTCAGCTGCCATTCGACGCGCGCCCGACAGGGCGGACTCGTCGTCGCGTGCGCCAAAGGCGAGCAGCTCGAAGATCCAGTCTGCCTTGCGCTCGCGGACGATGTCGGTCGCGAGCGCTCGCATTGCCTCGTCGTCCGTGTTCAGCAGACAGCGGGTCAGGAGCGCCGCGGCCTGCGCGGAGGGCAGCTCCTTGCAGAGGGCGACCAGCTTCTTGGGCGAGTGCCGAGCGACGGCGAAGCGCTTCTCAAGCGCCTCGTCAGTCAGGGTCTCGACGGTCTCTAGCTCCTTCACGCAGCGGCGCGAGACACGGACGTGGCCCTCGGGGAAGCGGAGCACGAGCGTCTCCTTGCTCCCTGGTCGAACCTCGGCCCGGATGGAGCCTCCGGACTCGAGCCGAAGGACGGATGGCTGATAAGGGTCCGCCGCGAGAGCTGGAGCGGAGAGCAGCGCAAGCCCTAGGATCGTGAACCAACGGGTTGACTCCACGTAATCTTCCCTTCTGGGTGAGGGGCTCGAGAGAGCACGTCTCGTGCCGACGCGCATGCCGACTCGCTCTGGAGAGTTCGTTCGGCACCTCTCTGCCATAGCCTCACAGAATGCTGATTCGTCGCCGTCGCGCAAGGCCCCATCTGCAACAACCGAAATTGCAATTTTTGCAGAGCGCCATGAACTCCTTTCAAAGCGCTCTCTAGCTACAGCCCGTCCCGAAACGGCGTCGTCACGCTTCTCCACATGTCAACACCGGCCGTAGGGGAGGGGCTGTAGCTAGGCCTGACGCTTGGGCCGCTCGCGCCGTACTCCGCCCTCGCGCTCCGGCTACTCCGCCCGCAGCGCGTCGATGGGGTTCATCCGCGCCGCGCGACGAGCGGGCAGCACCCCGGCCAGGAGCCCGGTCACCACGCTGACCAGGACCGCCGCGCCCAGGAAGCCGAACGAGATCGTGAGCGGCAGCCCCGGCAGGACGAAGCGCAGCACCACCGCCAGGCCGACGCCCGCGCCGATCCCCGCCACTCCGCCCAGGAGCGAGAGGATCACCGCCTCGACCAGGAACACCGCGAGCACCTGGCGGCCCGTGGCGCCCAGCGCCCGCAGCAGCCCGACCTCGTCGGTCCGCTCGCCGACCGAGATCCACATCGTGGTCAAGACCCCGATCGCCCCGACCAGGAGCGAGATCGCGCCGATGGCGCCCATCGCGGCCGTGATCGTGCCGAGCACGTTGCCGAGCACCTCGAGCATCGAGCTCTGGGTGGTGACCGTGAAGTCCTCCTCGCCGCGGTGGCGCGAGATCAGCTGCGCCTTGACCTGCCCCTCGATCTGGTCGGTCATGCTCTCGTGGCTGAAGGTGACGTGGACCTCCTGCAGCTCCTCCTGGTTGAACATCCGCATCCCGGTCGCCACGGGCACGTAGGCCACGTCGTCGATGTCCTGGCCGAGCAGGCGCCCCTTGGGCGCCATGACCCCGATCACGCGCAGGCGGGTGCCCGCGACGCGCACGAACTGACCCAGCGCGCTCTCCTCGCCGAAGAGCTCGCGGGCGAGCGTCGGTCCCAGCACGGCGACCGACGCGCCGCGGCGCCAGTCACCCTCGGGCAAGA
>CALDQK010000921.1 GCA_937911525.1 uncultured bacterium | reverse complement strand
ACGCAAGCGGCTTCGCGGGCCCAAAGATGGGGGTCTGGGGGGCGCAGCCCCCCAGAGATACAGCTAGGATCGGGGCCGCCTCAGGAGGCTCCCGATGCGCGACTGCCCCGACTGCTCCCCGCTGCTCCACCGACGCGGCTTCCTCGGACTCGGCCTGGCCGGCGGCCTGAGCCTGGCCCTCGGCGCGCGCCCCCTCCTCGCCAAGGAGACGCTGCGCGGCGGCGGCAAGGCCAAGCACTGCATCGTGCTCTACATGGCCGGCGGCATGGCCCAGACCGACACCTTCGACCCCAAGCCGAAGAGCAAGAACGGCGGGCCGCTCAAGGCGATCAAGACCTCGGCCAAGGGGCTCGAGCTCGGCGAGCTGCTCCCCAAGACGGCCGAGCAGGGTAAGCACCTGGCGGTGATCCGCAGCATGGACACCAAGGAGGGCGCGCACGACCGGGCCCGCCACCTGATCCACACGGGCTACGCGCCCAGCGGGACCGTCGAGCACCCGGAGCTGGGCTGCCTGGTCGCCCAGGCGCGCCACGACCCCAAGCGCGACTTGCCGGCCTACGTGTACATCAACGGGCGCGCCCACGGGGCGGGCTTCATTGGCGTCGACTACGCGCCCTTCCAGGTCGCCAACGCGACCCAGCCCGTCGCCAACCTGAGCTACCCCAAGCAGGTCGACGGGAAGCGCTTCGAGCGCCGCCGCCAGCTCCTCTCGGCGATCGAGCGCCGCTTCCGCAAGTCGCACCCCGGGCGCGAGACCGAGGCCCTGACCAAGGTCTACTCCAAGGCCGACCGGCTAATGCACAGCCCGCAGGTCAAGGCCTTCGACCTCGCGGGCGAGCCCGCCGCCCTGCGCGAGGCCTACGGGCAGAACGCCTTCGGCCAGGGCTGCCTGATGGCGCGCCGCCTGATCGAGGCCGGCGTGCCCATGGCCGAGGTGACCCTCGGCGGCTGGGACACCCACGAGGACAACTTCACCCGCCTGCGCGACCTGGGCGCCCAGCTCGACGCCGGCCTCGCGACCCTGATCGCCGACCTCGAGCAGCGTGAGCTGCTGAGCAAGACCCTGATCCTGGTCGTGAGCGAGTTCGGCCGCACCCCGCGGATCAACGAGCGCGAGGGGCGCGACCACTGGGCCCGCGGCTGGAGCGTGGCCCTGGCCGGCGGCGGGGTCAAGGGCGGCCAGGCGATCGGAGCCACCAACCAGGACGGAACCAAGGTCGTCGAGCGCCCGCTCCAGGCCCAGGACGTGTTGGCCTCGGCCTTCTTCGCGCTGGGCCTCGACGCCGAGCACACCAACTACACCCGCGAGGGCCGGCCCTTGCAGGCGGTCGACAAGTCGGGCAAGGTGATCGGCGAGCTCTTCGCCGGGTAAGCGAGCCCCCACCGAGCAAGAAGGGTCGCTGGGCGCTGGGCCTCACCGAGGCCCCGATCTCGCCGGCGGCGATCGGCCCGGACTGCGCGCCCCCCCTCGGACTGGCGCGTCGTGCGCTGATCAGTTCACCGCGATCAGGCCCAGGATCGACCCCAGCAACCCGAGCGCGATCAGCGTCCCGCCCAGGGTCAACAGGGCCACGAGCAGCCAGCGGAGGTCGCCGAGTGAGACTCCTTCGCGCAGCTCGGCCGCGCTCAGCCCAGGGTTGAGCAGGAGGCGCGCCAGGTAGCGCAGACCAGGCTGGGTCGTGACGGCTCCGAGGTGCGCGGAGGGCGCGAGCCGGCGAAAACAGCCCGCCCGCCCCGGCCGGTCGAGCACGGGGAAGAAGCGCCAGCCGAGGTCCCCGCTCTTGATCAGGTCCTCCACGGAGCGCGGCGCCGCGTCGGCCATGTAGAACACGAGCACGGGGTGGTCGTCCCGGCCGTGGCGCTCGTAGTCGCTGATGACGTCTCCGGCGCGCAGCGCGCGGACCTGGCGCAGGACGACGCGCACGCTCTGGGGGCGAGCGAGGGCGCCGCTGTAGGACCAAGCGGAGTGGAAGGCGCTCACCCGCTGGGGGCCGAGGGTCTCGACGCTGAACCCCTGAGCGCGGAGAAGGGCCGCCCGCGAGGCCGCCCAGGCGGGCGTTTGGCTGGGATCGAGCGGCTC
>CALDQK010000920.1 GCA_937911525.1 uncultured bacterium | reverse complement strand
GGGGACGAGGTCGTCGCCGGGCTCGGGTCCGCTGAGCTGCGGGTGGGGCCACACGTCGCCCAGGTTGACCCCGGCCAGGGTCACCCGACCGGGCCAGATCGGCCCGAGGCCGACCAGGAGCGCGCTCAGGATCCGGTCCGCGGGCAGCTTGCCGCCCTCCGCCGCGCCGATCAGCGTGTCCGCCAGGGCGCCCACGCGCCCGCCCGGGAAGAGCTCGGGCGCGGCCTCGACCGCGTCAGCCAGGCCGCGCAGGAGCTGGGTCCGCCCCTCGAGGCCGACCAGGGGGTTGTCCTCGCTGACCTGGAAGGCCTGACCCAGGCGCTCGGGCGTCAGGGCGCGCAGCCCCGCCACGTCGGCGCGCAGGGGGTGGGCGGCGTCGCTCGAGCAGCCGCCGGCCTCGAACAGGCGCAGGCTGGCCACCGCCAGGCCCTCGGAGCGGCCGTAGCTCGCCTCACCGTCGCGGAAGCTCCAGTCGGGGCCGGCGCCCGCGTCGAGCAACACGCTCGTGACCACGAGCGCGAAGCGCGCGCGCGCCTGCTCGGCGGCGTCGAGCGAGCGGAGCCGCTCCTCGAAGGCCGCCAGGCGCGCCACGCCCCCCACGTCGAAGTGGCGGTAGCGCCCGTGGTAGGGGATCTGGAGCGCGGGGTAGGCGGCGCGGGTGACCTCGACCACCCGCTCGGCGACCTCGGGCAAGCGCTCGGCGTGGACGCGGAAGTGGTCGAGCTCGCCCCGCTCGCCCAGAGCATAGAGCGCCTCGCAGCGGGCCCGGATCGTGGCCGGGTCGCGCAGGCGCTCGACGGCGCCCAGCTCGGCGGGGGTGCCCTCAGTCATCGAGGCCGCGCCCCTTGGCCTGGCGCAGCTCGTCGTCCTGGGGGATCTCGCCGTCGGTGTAGTAGCCGGCCGCCTTCTTGGCGTCGATCTCGACCATGGCGTCGGCGGGGATCATGTCCTCGGGGATCGTCAGCCGCTCCTTGATCTCGATCCCGGAGCGCACGATCGGGTCGTACTTCATGTTGGACATCGAGACGAAGCGGTCGATCTTCTTGATCCCCAGCCAGTGCAGGGTGTCGGGCATCAGCTCCTGGAAGCGCATGTCCTGCACGCCCGCCACGCACTCGGTGCGGGTGAAGTAGGCCTCGGCGCGGTCGCCGCCCTCCTGGCGCTTGCGCGCGTTGTAGACGAGGAACTTGGTCACCTCGCCCAGGGCGCGCCCCTCCTTGCGGTTGTAGACGATCACGCCCGCGCCGCCGGCCAGGACGGTCTCGATGCAGACCTGGATCCCGTGCACGAGGTAGGGGCGGCAGGTGCAGATGTCGCTGCCGAACACGTCCGAGCCGTTGCACTCGTCGTGGACGCGGACCGAGAGGTTCACGCTGGTGTCGCTCACGTCCTCGACGTTGCCGAACACGTAGGCGGTGTGTCCGCCGATGGGCGGGAAGAACACCTCGAGGTCACCGCGGGTCACGAGCTCGGGGAACATCCCGCCGGTGAACTCGAACAGACAGCGGCGGAGGTGGGCCTCCTCCACGCCGAAGCGCTTGGCGATCCCGGGCAGATACCACACGGGCTCGATGGCGGCCTTGGTGACCACGATCTCGCCGGTCTCCTTGAGCACCTTGCCGTCGGGCTTCAGCTCGCCCTTCTCGACCATGCGCGTGATCTCGGGCATCGAGATGTGCGCCTGGGTGATCGCGATGCTCGGGCGCACGTCGCGGCCCGCTGCGAGGTGGTCCTGGAACACCTCGGCCACCAGCGCTCCGTAGGGGTCGATCGAGACGATCTTGTCGGGGTCGTGCCAGCTGGGGTGCGGCCCCATGGGCTTGCTGGGAGTGGTGTTGGTCAGGTCGGCCTTGTGCTGCGGGTCGAGGGAGCCCGAGGCGACGGCCAGGGCGCGGTAGACCGCGTAGCTCCCCGAGTGGGTGCCGATCACGTTGCGGTCTTCGGGCTTGCTGAGGGTCGCGATCAGGGGCCCGCGCTGCTGGGGGTCGGCGGCGCCCCACTCGATGGGGAGGGGCTTGGGGCCGTGGCTGCCAGGGTGGCTGGTCAGCCGAATGTGGCTGGGCTTCTTGTCGGGCACGAGGGCCTCCTTGACGCTCGGCGATGCGAAACGCCCGACCCCGGCAGGGTCGGGCGCGCACGCGACGAAGGCCGCATCCTATGGTTTCTGGCCAGATTTGACCAGCGTGCCGGTCGGGGAGCGCGAGGGTCTATTCCAGCCCAAAGCGGTCGTCGAGGGTCCGCCCCAACCAGGCGGCGAGTCCGGGCGTGAAGCGCTTGAGCCAGTAGAGGACCCAGGCCTCGGGAGCGACCGGCACGACCCCCTTGTCCTTGCGGATCGCCTTGACGATCGCGCGGGCGACCTTGCTCGGGGGGGCGCCCTTGCTGGCGAAGGTGCGCCGGACGTGCTCCTGCGCGGCCCCGGGGTCGCTCACGCCGAACACGGGAGCCTCCGCCACGATCGAGGTCTTGATCATGCCCGGGCAGATCGTGGACACCCCGATCCCGTGCGGGCGCAGCTCGGCGCGCAGGCACTCGCTCATGCCCAGCACCGCGAACTTGCTCGTGCAGTAGGCGTTGACGTTGCCGCCGCCGAAGTAGCCGAAGAGCGAGGAGACGTTGACGACCTGCCCGCCCTGGCCGCGCTCGACCATCTTGGGCACGAAGAAGTGGCAGCCGTGCAGCACACCCTCGAGGTTGACCCGCAGCACGCGGTCCCAGGCCTCGAGCGGGGTCTCCCACAGGGAGCCGGCGACCGCGATCCCGGCGTTGTTGACCACGATGTCGAGGGCGGGGAGCTCTTCGTGGACCGCCGCCGCGAAGGCCTGCATCGCGGCCCGGTCGCCCACGTCGACGACCTCGGCGAAGAGGGGGACCGGGTCGAGCTCGCGGGCGAGGGAGTCGAGCCCTGCGCGGGAGATGTCACACAGGACCAGGCGGCAGCCGGCCTGCGCCAGGGCGTGCGCGGTGGCGCGCCCGATCCCGCTCGCGGCCCCCGTCACCAACGCCGTCTTGCCTGGCAGCTTCATGGCTCTAGCAGAACCCGGCTCCCCGGCCAGCGCAATCGGCTCAAGCCGACGCCCTCCGCGCGCCGAAGAGGAACCAGAGGGGGGAGGGGCCGTGCGCTGCGTGTGCCCAGTCTGCAACCAGCCGGGGGACTACCCCGAGCGCTACGCCCACAAGTGGCACCGCTGCGTGGCGGGCTGCCAGGCGGCGGGCACGCGCCTGTGGCTGGTCCCCGACGGCGTGGCGCGGCTCTCGCCGCCGGGCGTGGACGAGTCCTCGCCCGCCCGCTTCGAGCCGCGCTCGCTGGCGCTCGGCGCCGCGGCGGCCCTCCTGCTGGGGCTGCCCTTCGTGGCCGACCCAGGCAGCGGGACCTGGCTGGGGGCTCTGCTCGCGGGCGGGGTCGGCGCTGGGGTGCTGGCCGCCCTCGCACGCCGCTGAGCCCGCGTGAGACAATGCGCCCGTGAACGACCTCATGGGCATGCTCTGCGCCGTGTCCGGCATGGTGGGGTTCGTGGGGGCGATCTTCTTCCTCGCGGCTCACCAGCACCGCGCGGTCATGGACAAGCTGCACCAGTTCGCTGGCCGCCTCGAGCGCGGGCGGGTCACCGGCGGCGAAGGCTGGCTCGGCGGCCTGAGCGACGTCGAGGTCACGGGACGCCTCGACGGCCACGAGGTGCGCCTCGGGTTCCGGATCGTCGGCAGCGGCAAGCACCAGCAGACCCACACCTGCTTCCGGGTCGAGGTCCCCAACGCGGTGACCAACTTCGAGGTCAAGCGCGCGAGCACCCTGCGCCGCTTCGGCCGCTGGCTGGGCCTGGTCGACGACGTCGCGGTCGGCGACAAGCGGATCGACGACAAGTACATCCTCTCGGGTCACAGCGGCTCGCTGAGCGAGCTCTTCGGCGACCGGGAGCTCGAGAAGGCGGTGGACTGCCTGCTCGAGGACTTCGACGCGGTCCAGGTCCACTTCGATCAGCTCGAGGCCGAGCAGGTCGGCGAGGGCTCGGACCCGCGCCAGCTGCTGGGGCAGTTCCGCAACATGATCCGGCTGGCCAAGCTCTGCGAGCGGCGCCGGGTGAACGTCAAGGTCCTCGGCTCGCGCTCGCGCTTCGCCTGGACCGGCGGCGGTGAGAGGGCGCGCTGCCCCTACTGCCGCGACGACCTCAAGCTCGAGGGGCCCGACGTGAGCGCTTGCTCGCGCTGCGACACGCTCCACCACAGGGAGTGCATGGAGGAGGCCGGCGGCTGCACGATCTTCGGCTGCGGCGGGCGCGCCTCGGTCCGCGCGTAGCCCTCGGCTAGAGCCTAGGCAGCGCTTGGCGTGGGGATCGCTGGCGCTGGGTCCTCGTCTTCCTCGACGCCCATGATCAGGTGGCGCCAGACGTAGGTCGCCATGGGCACGCCCATCACCAGGCCCCACATGCCGAACAGGTGCTGACCGAGGTAGAGCACGATCAGGACCGCGAGCGGGTGCAGGTTCATGTGGAAGCCGTAGATCCGCGGGTTGAGGATGTAGGCCTCGATCGCGTGGGCGATCGCGACCATGACGCACACCGCGACCACGAGCCCGAGCCCGCCGTGGGGGGCGGTCAGGGCCGCCAGGCACATCGGCACGGTCGAAATGATCATGCCCACGATCGGGATGAAGGAGCACAGGAAGACCACGACGGCCAGGAAGCCCAGACCGGGGATGTCGAGGATCCACATCCCCAGCGAAGTGATCGCGGTGTTGACCAGGGCGATCATGGTCTGGGCTTCGAAGGCCTTGCCGAGGAGGGTGAAGAAGGTCCCGATCGAAGGCGCGACCTCGCCCCATACGTCGCCCAGGCGGGAGCGCTCCATGAGCCGGGTCCCGGCGGCCAGGCGCGGCAGGTCCCACACGATCAAGAAGGAGAAGATGATCGCGGCGAAGCAATAGGCCACGCCCACGTAGAGGCCCTTCACGATCGACTTCAGGCCAGGGACCAGGTAGTCCTCCCCCGCCTTGCCCAGGTAGCTCGCGGCGGCCTTGTTGATCGACGGCGTCGAGAGGTAGCGCCCGACCGCGGCGGTCAGGCCCTTCTTCTCCTTCTTCTCGCTGGTCTGAGCGGGCTCGTCGGTCTTGGCGGGCTCGTCGGTCTTGGCGGGCTCGTCAGTCTTGGCGGGCTCGCCGGTCTTGGCGGGCTCGTCGGTCTTGGCGGGCTCGCCGGTCTTGGCGTCTTC
>CALDQK010000919.1 GCA_937911525.1 uncultured bacterium | reverse complement strand
CGTGAGGCCGTCTTGGTGGCCCCAACTCACCCGCTGCGGGCGCTCTGGTTGGCGACCTGGGCCCATCTCGGCGATGCCTGGCTCCAGGCGGCCAAGGGCGCTCCGAACGAATTCGCCGTCCCCACGCGAGATGCGTTGCTGCGCCATCTGGCGCCGTTGAGCTTCCCGCCCGTGCTCCCGACCTCCCACGGTCGGCTGCTGACCGCGGTCGACAACCTCCACCCCTACTGGACGCTCTACGCACCTGCTCACGAGAAGGACCCGCGGAGCCTCGTCGGCGACGTGTGCTCAGCCCTGGGTCTTCCGGAGCCCGCCATCGGGGGCTCGACTATCGACGGGGCCTACCTGGCTTCCCGTATCCGGCGCTACCTCGTTCAGCACCCCTATGTGCGTTCGTTGGTCATCAACGCCTTCAACGCAGGGCGGGCTGGGGTGCTGGCTGACACTCTGCTTCAGCTTCAGCGGGAACCCGCCTTCGCCGACATGCGCTACGACGTTCGGCTATTCGTGCCCGATGCCGACGCACCGGGCGTCGGCGAGGCCCTGTCGGACCTCCTGTCACCTACGCTCGGTGCAAGCGCTCGGGAGGCGGACGCCTTCTCGACTCCAACCGAGAGCCACTTGCGCCCCAAGCTCGCGCTGGCGGTTCGACCGACGGCCGAGTTCCGAAGCGCTCCCGAGGAGCACGCGGCCCACATCTCGATGCTCTTCGACCTCTTCCCGGCCGAGGAGGTCGGCGCGTCACGCGCCTCCCTGAAGGAGTCGGCGGCGGCGATCCACGGGCTCGTCCAGGATTTCCAGGTCGACTATCGCGACGATCATGAGGTCATCGCCTGGTCACGGCAGCCTCGGCACGGCTTTGCTCTGCCGCTCGAAGGCGCCGAGGAACTGACGGACCTCCTCTCGGTCTTGCCAGCGCAGCTGTCCAGCGCCACTGCGACCGTGGCTACGGGAGAGGCCGATGTGGAGATGCGCCCGGTCATCACGCTGGCCCTCGACAGTGATGACCGCGCCATCCTGCATCAGGTTCATGAGGTCAGCGACTGGGTGTTCACCCTCGATCGGAACATGGGCATCGAGTTCTTCGATCACGGTGGGGTTCGCGGCCGGCCTGACTACCTGATCGATCATTCGCCCGACGTCGGAGTCACCCACGGTCACCGGCTGACCATCACTTCGCGGTCGATCGCCGAGCTCGAGGCCATGCTTAGGCCCGTGCTCGAGCAGTACCGCCTGAAGGCCGACGGACGTCACGCGGTAGCGATCCTCGATCAGCTCCGATCACTGTCTGGCCGGCTGGCGTTGAAGCTCATCTCCTCGCCGACCCAACGGGCCGAGGCCCTCGGGCTCGCGCTCAGCCGGATGTATCTCGAGCATCAAGGCGTCTTCACCAACCAGGTGGTCGTTCCTCTCGACGCGCACCTGGAGCTCTACCGGGTGCTGAAGAAGAGCGCCGACGAGCTGGGCGACGAGGTGAGCTTCAAGCGGACCGACCTGGCCCTCTTCGACCTCGACGCCAAGGCACGCACCATCACGTCCAGGCTCGTCGAAGTGAAGTGCTACAACCAGGTCGGCGACCTGGGGGCCTTCAACGCGCTGAAGGACGGTATCGCCGAGCAGATCGCCCAGAGCGAGGAGGTGATCAGCTATCACTTCGACCCACACCGCTCCGAGGTCGACCGGCCCGATCGGATGGTGAAGACGCGCGAGTTGGTGAACTTGCTCGAGTTCTATCTCGAGCGAGCCACCCGCTACCGAGCGATGTCCGAGGACGCCGCCGAAGAGGCTCGCTTCTTCTTGCGCACTCTCGAGGACGGCTACCGACTCGACTTCACGCGGGCTGCGCTCATCTTCGACTTCGACAAGCCGGGCACCGAACCTGCTGAGCGCGAGAACGGAATCGAGTACCACCGGATCGGCGTCGACCTGATCGGACAGCTGGTAGAGGCAGCGGCCCCCGAGGAGCTCGAGCACGACGCCGTGGCCCGTGAGCCACTCGAAGGAGAGGAACCTGTCGCTGCGAGGAGCATCGGCGAGCTGACTCGTCGGCGAGAGAAGGCGCCGTCGGTGCCGACGCTGGATGAGGCGGCGTTCTTGGGGCGAGAGCGCGACCGAAGCATCTCGTGGGAAGGCCTTCGAGCGCGCCGAACGCTCGGTGAGGAGAAGCTGCACGTGGAGCCGCCGGATCCCGAACCGCGGGTGACCCCAACGGCGGCCACTGTCACCGAGGGTCCCCCGGACACGAGCGACACGGAGGCTCCGAATACGGCAGAGGCACCGCCTGAGAGCAGTCCGGACACCGCCGACCCGGAGGAGGACGCCCCCCTCTCCCGAGAGGGCACGCGGTATGCGGAGTCGTCGCCCGAGCCGGACCCCCAGCCCGAGCCGGATACCAAGGAAGGCGAAGATGTGGTGCCGGGCGACGTGGACGCACCCGCCTACGATGTGCTTCTCGGGGTCTCCGGCAGCTCGCCGCAGTACGGCGTCCTAGGCGAGCTCTCGGGCCGGACCGTGGCGATCGATCTCAACCACACCCACACGATCAGCCTCTTCGGCGTCCAGGGCGGGGGCAAGTCGTACACCCTCGGCACGGTGGCCGAGATGGCCTCGCTCCCGATCCCTCGGATCAACGTGCTCCCAAAGCCGCTGGCCACGGTGATCTTCCACTACAGCCCGACGATGGACTACGAGCCGGAGTTCACGTCGATGGTTCACCCGAACTCCGACGAAGGGCAGCTGGCGGCTCTCCGGGAGCGATACGGCGCCGAGCCCAAGGCGCTCACCGACGTCCTCCTTCTCGTGCCCGAAGACAAGCTCGATGAGAGGCGAGAGGAGTACCCCGGCATCGATGTCCGTCCCCTGAAGTTCGCCGCGAGTGAGCTCCAGGCTAGCCACTGGCGCTTCCTGATGGGCGCGGTCGGAAACCAGGCGAACTACATCCGGCAACTCAACCGAATCATGAAGCGGCTGCGGGACGACCTCACCCTCGCCGGCGTGCGCCAGGGCGTGGACGACTCGCACATGCCCGACCACATCAAAACCCTCGCCCACGAGCGGCTCGAGTTCGCCGGTGACTTCATCGACGACGAGCTCCGGCTTGGCGACTTCATTCGTCCTGGGCGTCTCATCATCGTCGACATCCGGGACGAGTTCATCGAGAAGGACCAGGCCCTCGGGCTCTTCGTCGTCCTTCTCCAGCTCTTCGCCGACGCCACCCACGAGGGCAAGCCCTTCAACAAGCTCGTCGTCTTCGACGAGGCCCATAAGTACATCGATAGCCCGGACCTCGTGGCCGGACTCGTCGAGGTCGTCCGGGAGATGAGGCACAAGGGGACGAGCATCATGGTCGCCAGCCAGGACCCACCGTCGGTGCCGGTGTCGCTGATCGAGCTCTCGAGCCAGGTCATCCTCCACAAGTTCAACTCCCCCGCCTGGCTCAAGCACATTCAGAAGGCCAACGCGGCCCTGGGCGGCCTCACAGCGGAGAAGATGGCGCACCTACGGCCCGGCGAGGCCTACGTCTGGTCGAGCAAGGCTACAGACGACGTCTTCTGCCAGAGCGCCATCAAGGTGAAGTGCCGCCCCCGGGTCACGCAGCACGGTGGCGCGACGAAAACGGCGGTTGGGGACTGAGTGACCAACACGGTGACACTCGAGACGCCAGTGCTGGCGTGGTCCGCACCGAGGAGGGTCCATGCCCATCGAGTTGGTTGAGTGGCCTGAGCCAGGAGAGGACGACCCGCGCGAGTGGGCTCCCCAACAGCTCGTTGGTCCAATGGAATGGTGCAGGCTCATCCCACGCTTGCATCACGCCCTGGCCAACCCGGAAGCAACGTGGAGCTTTCCGAAGCTCAGACACAACGGTCAGCCCGAGCCCATGGTGTACGCCTACTGGGAAGGGGCGCTGTACCTCATGCAGACCATCCTTGGCTGGAGTGATCCGGGTCGTGGCCTGCAGTGGTGGTACGAACAGGACTTGAAAGACCTTGGCGACCAACGCCTCGCGCTTCTTCGAACTGTCTGGACCACGGACCCCGACTTCGACGTCTTCGCCGCGTGGTGCTGGGAGAGAGGCACTTCCTACGGCTGCCGAGGGGCGTTTTGGGCCCTCGTTGGAAAGCTCGCCGGCGCCGACCAAAGAGGGATCCGCGGCCGACCACGACGAGGGGGCGCTGACTTCCTCGGGGAGGAATGGTGGACAGCGGCCCAGCGGCGTGCTGAGGCAAGCGTCCACTGGTACGGCACCAGCTCGGAAGACCTCCACCTCGGTCACTCAATGCAGTTCGACGAAGAGCCTCGGCGGACGAACGAACTGATCCGAAGCGATCGTGGCGCGCGCCGCGCCGTCCTGATGCTTGACGAAGCCCGGGGCTGGTACCGCCAGCTTCTGTTGAGCGGAGCTACTCTGCCAGACCTCGGAGAGCGTTCGTGGCACGTGGATGTCGTGGTCAAGCCCCTGGGGAGCCTCGGCACCTTCAGGCGAAGCCGGACGACCGGACTCTGGTTTCAGGGCACGCATACGGTGCACATGGCGGGACAGGTCGTGGCGGACGAGGTGGAGACCGATTGGTGAGAGACCGCCCTGAATCGGATGCCCCGATGACTTGTCGGGCATGGGGGCGGAGCGACTGCTGGCGCTTCATCCGTGGACCGAGCCTGCGAAGCCTCGGAAGGCCCGCGAGCTGCAGGGCCGGGTGGTGCCGACCTTCAAGGTGGTGGGGGACGACGACGAGGCGAAGCGAATCCGCGACCACTGCGCCAACGAGGTCAAGGCGTACCGCAGCGATCACCGCGGTGCCGAGAAGAAGTGGGCCGACCCGAAGGTGGACCGGAAGACCGTCGTCTATCCGTTCGGCAACCACCTGCGCCGCCTCCGCGACCATGTGAAGGTCGCCCCGCCGAAGGATGACGCCATCCTCCTTCGCCCTGCCGCATCGTGTCCGGCAGACTCGTGTCCGGCGGACGACGCGGTCCTGGTCGCGGGGGAGCCGGTGGACTCCGAGCAGACGGCTCCCGCCGCTCCCTCCGCCACCGCCTCGCCGGAGGAGGACGCCACCGAGCGGGGCGTGGACTTTCTGGCCCTCGGCGCCGAGCTCGACGCCACCCTCCCGGACGACCCGGTCGAGAAGAAGAAGGCCCTCCGCGCGCTGGTCCAAGGCGAGGCCGCCGAGCAGCGCGAGGCCCAGGCCAAGGACCCCGACCACG
>CALDQK010000918.1 GCA_937911525.1 uncultured bacterium | reverse complement strand
TCCGCCGGCTTCGACCTTGAGCGTGGCGTCGACGTCCGCCTCGACCCTGACCGTCGCGCCGACGTCCTCGTCGAGGCTCGAGACCACCGTGCGGTCCGCGTCGGCGGGGCCGCTCTCCGCGGCGGCCGCGGCGGCCGTGGGCGCGGCGGCGCCGAGCTCGGCGTCGGGGTCGTCGAGGACGCCCTGCAGGTCACGCGCCAACGCCTTGGCGCTCTGGTAGCGCTCCTTCTTCTTCTTCTTGAGGCAGCGCTTGACCACCTCGCAGAGCGACTCGGGCAGCGCCTCGTTGTAGATCTTGGGCGACTCGGGCGCGTAGAAGAAGTGCTTGAGGAAGATCTCCTGCAGGTTCTTACCGTTGAAGGGCTTCACCCCGGTGACCAGGTAGTAGAGGGTCACGCCGAGCGAGTAGATGTCCGAGCGCGCGTCGGTCGGCTTGCCGCCGGCCTGCTCGGGCGACATGAAGAAAGGGGTGCCGACGATCTGACCGGTGACGGAGACCTTGGCCGAGCTGTGGACGTGCTTGGCGAGGCCGAAGTCCATGACCTTCACCGAGCCGTCGGGGAGGCACATGATGTTCTCGGGTTTGATGTCGCGGTGGATCATGCCCTTCTGGTGTGCGTGGCTGAGGGCCTCCGCGACCTCGATCACCATCTGGGTCGCGACGCGCCAGTCGAGCTGGTTCTCCCGCTTGATCTGGTCCTCGAGGGTGTCGCCCTCGACGTATTCCATCCGAATGAAGTAGAGGTCGCCCTCCTGACCCACGTTCTGGATCGCGACGATCCCCGAGTGGTTCAGCTGCGCGCAGGCCTGGGCTTCGCGGAAGAAGCGATCGACCGTGTCCTCGGCCCCGGTCAGGGCCGGGTTGAGGATCTTGAGCACGAACTCTTGTTTGAGCGTTTCGTGCTCCGCCAGGTAGACGACACCCATGCCGCCTTGTCCCAGCTTGCGCTTGACCACGCAGCAATCGATCGTCTTACCGATGATCGCGTCGTGGCGTTCTTCGTTGGCGGCCGCCTCGATGGCGTCGCCAGCGTCCTTGTCCTGAATGCTGGTGTCGGTCGACATAGGAATGACCCTAGCAATGGGCTGACCACTGGACAAGCCGTTGAGGCGCGGTGGGATCCAATCCGACCCGCTACGCCTCGACTACTTGGTTGCGCCCGCTCTCCTTGGCCTCGTAGACGGCCTTATCGGCGGCCTGGACCACGTCCTGGATTCGCTCGAACTTGGCCTGACCGCCCCCGTCCACGTTGCTGGCCACGCCGACGCTCAGCGTCACCTGCAGGGTGACCTTTCCGCCCTCGTTGTCACGGGTCGGCACCACGAGGTCCTCGACGGCCTCGCGGATCTCCTCACAGACCGCGCGGGCGCGGTCGAGGTCGACGCCGGGGAAGAACACCGTCATCTCCTCGCCGCCGGTCCGGCACACGAGGCCGCGGTTGTGCACCGTGTCGCTGATCGTCTTGGCGACCCGCTGCAGCACCTCGTCTCCGGCCCCGTGCCCGTGGGTGTCGTTGACCTTCTTGAAGTGGTCGATGTCGAGGATCGCCACGCAGTAGCAGCGGCCGAGGTCCGTCCCCGCCGTGCGGTTCACGATCGACTCGGCGTAGGCCTTGTTGAAGATCTGGGTCAGGGCGTCGTGTTGGGTCTCGTGGCTGACGCCGACCACCCACTCGCGCGCCACGATCGCCAGCAGCAGCCAGAAGAAGCCGGTGCTGAAGGCCCGCTCGACCCCGAAGGGAGGCGGCTTGAGCGGCAGCCCCAGGGAGCTGGGCGAGCTGCCGATCTCAGCCAGCGCGCAGGGAATGCTGAGCACGACGAGCGCCGCGACTCCACCCCCCGCCCCGCCTGACGAGCGCCAGGTGAGGAAGGCCGCCGCGGCGGCGCCGAGGTAGAGCGTCACCAGCACGACGGGCGGGAGCCAGCCCGGCTCCAGCCCACGCGCCAGGGCGATCAGGAGCACGATCTCGAGCGCGAGGAGCCCGAGGACCGCGAGCCGCACGTGGCGACGTACCGCGAGCCCGCCCAGCGGCGAGGCGGCCAACACCAGGAGGGGCAGCAGCCAGTATCCGAGCGCGTAGAGCTCGCTGCTCAGGTGCCGCAGGCGACGCGGCAGCTCGGGGTAGCGCTTGGCGGCGCTGTCTGGGAGGCCCCAGAAGCGCAGCACGGGCGGGTCGACGACCGCAGGCGGGTCGATCACACCTCCGCCCTCGACCACGATCTGCCCGGCCGTTGGGGCCTCGGCCCGGCCCAGGCGCTCGACGAGGCGCTCGCCGCGGGCGTTGGCGAAGTGGAAGGGCTGGACGAGGGCCCAGGGGAGGAGCAGCAGGACGAAGCCGTAGAGGGCCGGGTGACGCAGCTGGGCGTAGGCGCGCACGACGATCGCGGCGGCCGCCAGGCAGGCCAGCAGGCCGGCGAAGGCCCAGAGGGGGTTGGGTTCGCTGGCGAGGGTGGTCAGCTCGTCGGCCTTACGCCACGCGAAGGCGATCCCGCCGCCGCCCAGCCCGAGCACGAGGAGCGCGGGCGCGAGCCCCTTCGTCCAGGAGCGCTTCATAGCTCAACCCTCCTTCGCAGAGACGGAGCTCATCGCGGCCCTTCGCTGTCGGGCAGCCGGACGCCCATCGAGCCGGTGAAGCCCTGGAGCGGGTCGTAGTAGATCCGGCTCTCCTTGGTCGCGGGGCGGCCGAACTCGGCTCGAATCAGCTGCGACTGATCGATCCAGTAGAAAATCGAACTCGTGGTCACCTCGGCGGGGCTAGCGCTGCCCGCCCATGTCCGCTCATCGGCGTGTTCGATCCGGTATCGGTAGCCCTGAACCACCCCGGCGTTGAGCTCGTCAGTGATCAAGCCGTGCTCGGCCAGCAGCTCGAGGGAGCCGGCGTAGTCGTGTCGCCCGTTCTGGTCGACGTCGAGCCGCGAGAAGCGCGCCTGAACCTCGGCGAGCCGCAGGAGGGTCTTGTAGGGGTACTTGTAGGTCGTGCGCTTGTACTTGGCCATGGTCATGTGCTGCGCCGTCACCAGCAGCACGATCGCGACGAGCGTCGCGACACCGAGCGCGGTGAGCGAATACATGCGCTGGCGCAACCCGCGCTGGCCCTCCCTCAGCATGACTCGATCCTAACCAGCGGGACTCCCCCCCTGGACCCGCGCCGTCGACTCGGCGCCCCAAGCCGTGCCATGGGTGGACATTCCGTCGTCGCCGCTCCTCGGCCCCGGTTGCCCGCGGAGCGCGACTCTGTTCGGATGCTCCCTACGTGAAGACGCGCACCGCGACCTCTGCTGGCTTCGCGGCGATCTGGACCCTGCTCTGCGCGGTCCTCCTCGCCCTGTTGATCTTCGACCTCCTCCCGCACTTCGAACTGCTCACCCAGCCCGCGCGAGGTGACGCCCTGCGGGAGGCGAGCAACGCCATCACGGCCTGCTCGCGCTTCCTCGGGGTCGCGCTCTCGATGCTCGTGGCCCTCTGCGCGCTCGCCATTCCGCTCACGGCCAACGTCTACACCCCCAAGCTGATCGAGCTCTTCGTCGCCGACCGGCTGAACCGGCTCGTGATCGGCTACTTCGTGCTCGCCAACGCGGTGGTGCTCTGGAACGACGTGATGCTCGGCCTCTCTGGGGCCGAGGTCGCGGCGCGCCCGCGCGCGCTGGTCTGCGTGGCCCTGACCCTGGTCGCCTTGCTCTCGATCGCGCCCTACCTGCTCTACGTGCTCCGCTTCCTGGTGCCCCAGAGCATCGTGGGGCGGATCCAGCGCGAGGTGGTGGCGAGCATCGACGACCTCGGCGACGAGACCGACCCCGCCGAGCAGGACCAGGCGCTCCGCCGCGCCGTGACCAACATCCAATACCTCGGCAAGGTCACGCTCCGCTCGATCCAGCGCCACGACCGCGACGTCGCCGCGGAGGGACTGCAGGCGCTCGAGGAGGTCTTTCAGGCCTATCAGACCCGCAAACCCTACCTCTCACCCAGCGCGCTGCGCTCCAGCTGCCGGGACGCGCTGGGGCTCGGGCCCGAGCTCTCGCTCGAGATCGAGCGCAAGCAGGCGGTGATCGAGGTCGCGATCCTGGCCGAGCTGAACCTGCTCTTGCCGGTCGCGATCAGGGTCGAGGTCGGGGAGGTGGTCGCGCAGATCGCGGCCCTCACGCGCCACCTCGGGCTGCGAGTCGCCGAGCGCGGCGACGCCGGGGCGGCGGACATGGTCACGCTCTACTTCAACACCTTCCTCCGCCACGCCCTCAAGACCCGCTCGCCCGACTCCTTCTACAAGCTCGTGTATCAGTACCGGCGCTTCGCCGAGAACGTGCTCGAGAGCGCCCCCCAGCTCTCCGAGCGGGTGGCCTTCTTCCTCGACTACTACGCCCACCAGGCCGTGCGGATGGGCATGCCCTACCTGCTGAACGTGGTGGCCTACGACCTCGCGGCCCTGTGCGAGGCCGCCTACGAGCGCAAGGTCCACTGCCGCAAGCGGCTGCTCGACCTCTTCATCGCCCTCGACCGGGACGAGCCCGGGATCCTCGACATGCCCGGCATGGTCAAGGCGCAGATCATCCTCTCTGCCAAGCTCGCCACGACGGGGGTCGAGGACGCCGCTGGTCTGCTGGAGTCCGAGCTGCGCAAGGTGCCGGAGGAGGTCCTGCGCGAGACCTTCGGCCAGATCATCGCGGCGCGCGAGGAGAACTTCTGGGAGATCGCCGATCGTCGGCGTCACCTCGATCACGTCGAGCCCGCCTACCGCAAGGCCGTGCGCGATCTCCGCAAGCGCCTGACCGGTGTCGACGAGGCGGGGGTCGCGACGATGCTCTTCATGGAAGAGGCGCGCAAGGAGGCCCAGCTCGCCGCCCGCAAGGGCACGCGGGAGGCCCCCCGCCCCACCCCGCGCGGACCGAAGCCCGCGGCCCCGCAGGAGCCGCCCAGCGAGGCCGAGCGGGAGGAGGCGCCAGCCGAGAGCAGCGGGTCGGGCCGACGAGAGCGGTCGGAGCCGAGCCCGCCGCCCCCGGCCCCCGAGTCAGCGCCGATCGACCTGGCCGACGGCACCGGCGTCCAGTAGCTATAGCTACAGCCCGTCCCGAAACGGCGTCGTCACGCTTCTCCACATGTCAACACCGGCCGTAGGGGAGGGCTGTAGCTACCAGGGACGACTAGCCTAGAGTTTGGCGGTTCCGGGCGGGTTGCGCGCGGCGATTCACCGCGGAGACGCAGAGAACGCAG
>CALDQK010000917.1 GCA_937911525.1 uncultured bacterium | reverse complement strand
ACTTAGCTCAGGCGCTTACGCCGTTTCGGGTGCCAACTTTCCGGGGTTGCGCCCCGGGTCGAGAACTACTTGGGCGATAGGAGCGACGCTGAGGTTGTTGACGAGCTGATTGCGAGCACGCCTTGGGTCCTCCGGGATCTCTCAGTTTCCTTCCAGGACTGGAAGGAGAGGGTGCTTGAGCAGGACGTTGCCTCCATCGACATAGTCATCGTTGGAAGCGGGGCGGTTGGGTTCAGCATGAGTCCACTCAAGCTTGGGCGCCCATTTCGTGAGAGCTCCAGGAACCGCCCGTCAGACATCGACTTGGCACTCGTCGCGCCCGATCTGTTTGCGGAGTGCTGGGAGTGCTTTCGGGAATTCGAGCGGAGACGACGCCTCCGCATGGACTATGCGGACAAGAGACGCATGCGCGAGCACGTCTACTTTGGGCATGTAACGGACAAGACCCTGCCAAGAGACACTTCGCCCAGCCGGTCGATCCTTCAAATCCGTTCCGCTGCAGGTCGGCAGACAGAACTCCGCGGTCACCCTGTGAACATCCGCGTCTACCGAAATCGCACTGATCTACGCGACTACCAACTGCAATCCCTCCGCTCCCTACGCCGCGCGCTTCGAGAGGCCACATGAAGTCCAGTGCAACGAATCTGAAAATCAGTTGGTTCAAGCGAGAGCACGACCAAGAGCTGTTGGATCTGAGCCCGGACTTCCAGCGCAATCCGATCTGGAGTGAGGACGAAGCGTCGTACCTCATTGACTCCATCCTCTCTGGGATACCGGTGCCGGAGATTTACTCTCGATCGAAGACCTCGCCAGAAGGTGAGACTGTCCATGAGATCGTCGATGGACAGCAGCGGCTCACTTCAATCCTGCGATTCGCAAGCGACGATCTTGAGCTCACCGGGGAAGACGTCTCCCCGCGCTGGAGAGGGAAGAGGCTCAGCGATCTAAGCGACGCGGAGAAGGCCTCCTTCTGGAGCTACAGCCTCGTGACGCGTGACCTCGAGGGTGCGTCGGACACCGAAGTCCGCGACGTCTTCCGGCGATTGAACCTGGTTTCGAAGGAGCTCAATGACCAGGAGCTCCGACACGCGCGCTATCGCGGCCAGTTCATCTCCCTGGTGGAAGACATTGCAGAGGATGAATGGTGGATCGACAACAAGGTGGTCAATGTCCGCCAGATTCGTCGGATGATCGACGCCGAGTTCATTAGCGAGCTCTTGATTGGCCTGATGGCCGGCCCCCAGGACAAAAAGCTCACTCTGGATGATTTCTACGCGGACTATGAGTCCGAGTTCCCGGACAAAGAAAAGTGGGCGCGAGCGTTCCGGAGGACGCGTGATCTCGTTGACGCGACTCTGGAGGGAAGACTCAAGGGGTGGACAAGCAAGACCGAGTTCTACGGGCTCTTCTTGGCGCTTGGGCAGCTTGCACTCGAAGGCCGAAAGCTAAAGCCGGAGGAGCGCGAGGCGATTGCGACTGCGCTCGAGAGGTTCAGGAACAAGGTAGATGGCGCGAAGAAGCGAGACGCTGATCCCGAGCGCTTTAGTGAAGATGTGCGTGCCTATGCCCAGGCGGCGACGAGGGCAACGACCGACGTGTCTCGCAGAACTACTCGAGTTTCGACCCTCGAGAAGATCATCCGAGCGGCGCTGGGGAAGAAGGCTGACGGCTCGGTGAAGAAGAAGTCGAAGCGAAAGACTTCCGATGGCGGAAAAACGGGCAAGAAGGGTTAGAAGCTCCTGGTGGCCGTATTAAGGGTCCTGTCTTCGCTAGAGTGGATTCAATAACGGCTTGCCGGCGCGAAGCGATCCTGACCGGGCGAGGCTCTCCACAGCTCGGGCCGCCTCGCCATCCGGAACGACAACGATCCGAAACTGAAGGTGCTTTCGAATGAACTGGCGTGTCCCAGCATCGAGGCTCAGCTTCCCCTTGGCTACGTCCAGAATGTCTTGTTGGCTAAGTGCCGGGAGAACGAGCCGATCGCAGACGTAGATGCAGAACTTGTCGCCGCTTCGTCCGCCTGACGCGTGGCTGTTCAGTCTCTCCCAGAGTCCCTTGCGCTTCTTCTTGGCCAGGAGCTCCGCGACCTTCTCGGGGTCGAGGCTTCGCCCTGACATCCCCACGTAGACCAGCTGAGCCCCCTTCCAGATGGTGTAGACGCCTGCTGCGACCGGTGGGACCACCGATACAGGCCAGTCCCCGAAGTGATGAAGGTCGCCGTCTTCGAGCTCGGCGAGTTGTGAGTCGAATTCACTCATCTCAGTCGGCTTCAATGTCGCAGTGCCTCAACGCCCAGACGCCTTCCTCTTCGGTCTCTGTCCAGTCATAGGCAATGGCCACGAGGGCCTCGACGCTCAGGAAGGAGTCGGCGAACGCGAGCGCCTTCAGTGTCGCCTTCGCATTGGCTTCCGTTCGGCGTTCCGAGATCCACTTCCAGCGGGGAACGAGGACTACGCCAATCCGAGTGCCCAAGTGGACATGGAACTTAAGGATGTCCTTGTAGACCTCGTCGTCAGCACGGTAGCCCATCACCTCGATCGCCATTCCGTCGAGCTCACGCCAGAAGTCGTACTCGAACCCCACTTCAAGGCGAGGGTGCTGCAATGAGACGTGGTGTTGGAACCCGTCTGCCAAGAGCAGCGGCTTCAGTGCGAGCTCGAGGTCCGTGCTCTTCGGGAATGGCGTGCTCGAGCGCGCCTTCCCGTCCCGGCTCACACGCAGCCCGGATGTCCTGGTCACGATGGAGTGCAGTGAATCGGCCACGGATGGCTTGAGCTCGCCAAACACCTTCATCGGCGGAGGTCAGGCCTCGTAGCCGAGTTGGCTCAGGCGTTCTCTCGCCACCGCCAGCTCGTCCTCGCTGAAGAGCTCGCACCATGGTGACCTCAGCACCAGAGCCTCCATGGATAGGTCGAGGCGGCCCTTCTCCCACAAGGTCGTAAAGCCCTGAGAGACCTCAGCCGAGGCTAGGAGCCCCTTTGCCGCTTGGAGCCCGCCCTGTTCCGAGACCATCTGAAGGAACCGTGTCGGCGTGTATCGACATTCGCGTTGCGCCCGCTTGTAGATGTCGAGCATGGCCTCGTGAAACTCGGTCTCGCGGCTCATTGTTCGCTCCTCGATCGCTTGCCATGCATGTTGCGAGATGTCCAGGCCGCTTGCGACCCGTCTCGCGCCTGCGAGCCGTTGATTTGTCGGCGAGAGTTCCCCAACGTGTCCGCGAATGGAGTCTCAGGAGCACACGGTGGGAGTCAAGAACCCCAGGGCAAGCCATGGCGCGGGCGAAGCGGCCTAAGGCATCAAGCTCGGGCAGCAAGGAGGTTGCCGTCGCCCTTTGTCGGTGCTCTACGGATCGTCAGGATCGGTCGATCGAAGAACAGGAGACTGCGATCCGTGGCTGGGCCAAGGAGGAGAAGGTCCAGCTCATCCGCGTGTTCAAGGACGAGGGGGTATCTGGGCTTGAGCTGAGCCGCCCAGGGCTCGACGCCTGCCTCGACTTCATCACGAAGTCGTCGAAGAAAGGCATCGTCGTTCTGTGGTCGCGAGACCGTCTGGTCCGGCCGGAGGACCCGATCGACGGGCTCGTCATGGAGCGCCAGATCCGCTACGCCGGCTGGGAACTCTGCTACCTTACGGGCAACAACGCGACCGGCAATGCTCTCGTCGACGCCATCCTCGGACTCGTTGAGCACCACGCGTCGGGGGAGTACCTACGGAAGCTGGCGCGAGACTCGCTTCGAAACCTGCTAAGCCGGCTCAGGGCGGGGGACGTCCCAGGCGGCAAGATCCCCTACGGATATGCCAAGGCCGTGTTCGACGAGGAGGGCGAGCTTCTGCGGACGATTCCGCGGGGAGAGAAGCACCGAAAGGCTCCAGAGGAGGTGACCCGGCTGGTCCTCGGCGATCCCGAGGAGGTTGAGACCGTGCGCTGGCTGTTTCGGGAGTTCTCGCGCGGACTCTCTAGCCCCTCCGACTTGGCCCTGGAGCTCGAGGCCCGCGAGGTCCCGCGCCCGACGAAGAAGCCCTGGAACAGCGGGACCATCCGCGACATGCTTCGAAACCCTGTCTACGTAGGCGACGTGGTCTGGAACCGTGAGACAACGGCTCGGTGTGTGCGTCTCCTGGACGGAGACCTGTCCGCAGACCTGGCTCTGCACAAGTCGTCGCGGAGCGGGCGGCGGATCGCCTGGGCCCGGAACGACCCGAAGGACCACATCGTCCTCCGCGACCGCCACGAGGCGATCGTGTCGCGGGAGGACTTCGCCAAAGCTGAGGCCGTCCGTGAGGAGCGGGCCAGGCGACAGGGGGCGGCGGTTGCACCCAGTCGTCGCTCCCAACCCCTCATTGGGCTCCTGTTCTGCGGGAAGTGCGGAAACGGGATGTACGGCAGGAAGACCACAAGCAAGAGCCGCGTCTACCGCTACTACGCGTGCTCAGACGATTCGCACGCCTACCGCCTTCGGGCGGACCTGTTGGAGCAGGCGGTCCTCACCGAGCTGCGCAGGCTCCTGCGAGCTCCCAAAGCTCGTCGCGCCGCGGCAAGGCGCAGGGCCAGCAAGACGAAGTCGCCCGTCCAGCTCCTCGTAGACCTGGAGACGGCCTTGGAGGAGGACCACGGTCGCGCCCGGAGCGTGTTCCGTGTTCTCCTCGAGCGGGTCTCCGTCCACGGCCCTCGAGGCCGCCCGCCCAAGAAGCGGCGAGGCAAGCGGAGGACGTTCCGCGCGCGCCTCGAGGTGGCCGCCGCCGTGGCGGAGCTCATCGACGAGGATCCCGAGGAGCTCGTGATCGAGTAGGCGTGTAGCCCGTTGGCTGGACAGGAGTTGCCTTCACGCGGCCAGCTCCGCCGCCGAGATCTCAATGGCCAGCGCCGGGAGCCTTCGCACCTGGGATTGGTCCGCGGCGGTTTGCACTTCGCCGCGCTCCCCGCCCGAGGAGCTTGGACGCGGAGCGAACCGACGGTTCGCTCCGCTTCCATGTACCGAGATCCGAAGTCCGTCGTCGCGAATCGTCCAGGGGCGCGAGAGCCTGCGGTCGCCCTCGGGCCGGGCCGGCCGACGGGAGGAAGGCGCGGCTCCTCAGCGCGCTGGAGAGCCGGAACTCCCGGTTCCCGGCGTCTCGTCGCCCTCGGCTCCTCCCCAGCCTCGAATGCCAGGGAGCATTCGGTAGGTGAGCCAGATGTTGAGCGGGTGAGGAATGAACCGGCGGAACCACCACAAGAGCCGGGCGTCCCAGGTGGCGAGAACGCGAAGCGGTGGGCGCCTGCGCTCCATGGTCTTCAGGACGCAGCTCGCAACGGACTCTGGCGATGCCTTGGCGAAGTTCATCATCCGTTCGATGAAGCGATCCATGTTGGTGAAGTGAGGGTTGTAGGGGTCACCCGGATCTTCCGTGGCGCGTCTGCTGTGCTCCCCTACCACCGACTTGAGGAAGGAGGGCGAACGGATGAATCCGGGCAGCACGAGGGACACTCGAATGCCGAAGGGTCGGACCTCGTAGTGCATGGCCTCGGAGGCGGCCTCGAGGGCGAACTTGGACGCCGAGTAGAGGCCCATGGTTGGCATGGCCACGAGCCCGCCGGCCGACGAGACCTGAATGATCCGGCCTGCCTTCCGCTCGCGCATCTTCGGCAGCACCAACGCGGACAGCGCCATCGGCCCCTCGTAATTGACCGCCATCTGGTGAGAGAGCTCGAGCGGGGTCGCATACTCAGCCACCGTTCTGTAGGTGAGGCCTGCGTTGTTGATCAGCACATCGACGCCGCCGAAGGTCTGCTCGGCCTCCTCCACCACGGCGCGACGCTGCCGGTCGTCGGTGATGTCGAGCGCCCTCAGCCAGACACGCTCGCCCTCCGTGATCCCGTGCTCCGCGAAGCGAGGCAGCGAGCTCTCGCGTGCCGTCAGGACGAGCTGCGTCTCCGAGTCCCTCATGAGCAGGCGCGCGAGCGCTAGCCCCAGGCCAACGCTGGCACCCGTGAGCAGGACTACGCGGCGTCGCGGGCTGGGGCCATCGCCCATATCCGTTTCCTTGTCAGGCCGAGGCGAGCCTGGCTCGCTCGCTACAGGCTAGCGAGGCTTCGTCCGCCAGGCGATCGGTCCTGGCCCAACGATCCGTAGTGAGGCCCTGGAGGGCACCGCGAAGGGGTTCACCCGCTGGATCGACACGGGCTGGCCGCTCGGGCCCCTCGAGAGTCTGCGCTGGAGAGACACCTGCTGGACGCTGCGGGGTTTAGGCTCTCCGCGTTCGCTCGCCGCTCCGTGGCGCCCCCAGAGGAGGCAATGCGGCCATGTCCGTTCTCCTTCCGGTGGTGGTCACGGCGGTCGGCTACCTCATCGCGTTCTTCCTGATTCCCCTGGTCCTGGTTCAACGTCGCGAGAGCGGCGCGACGCTGGCGTGGGTGCTGACCCTCCTCTTCCTGCCCTACCTGGGCGTGTTCTTGTTCCTGGCGATCGGAGCCCAGTCGATCCGCCGACGGCGCAAGCGGCGTCAGCGGGCCAGGGCGATCGTGGCGCCCCGCGTCGCAGGGTCCACGGAAGCCTTGCAGAAGTTCGAGGGCGCCACGGCTCGGACGGCGCCCGCCGGTCTCCCGGAGACAGCCACCCAGCTGGCGCAGCTGGCCGACGAGCTCGCGCTCCCCGCCTGCGGTGGAAACGAGGTGGGGCTGCTCATCGACGCAGACCAGACCTACGCCGCCCTCGAGGCCGCGATCGAGCGCGCTCGCTCCCACGTTCACCTCGAGTACTACATCTGGCGTCCGGACGAGGTGGGGCGACGCCTGCGGGACCGTCTGGTCGTGGCCGCCCAATCCGGCGTCGAGGTTCGGGTCCTCGTCGACGACGTGGGGTCCCGCTCCGCCGGAGGGCGATTCTGGAAGCCGCTCACCCTGGCGGGTGGACATGTGGCCCGCTCCCTGAGGGTCAACCTGATCTCCCGCTGGCTGCTCCTGAACCTCAACAACCGCAACCACCGGAAGATCGTCGTGATCGACGGGGTCGTCGCGTTCGCGGGAGGAATGAATGTCAGCGCGGTGCAGGAGCGGGACACCCACCTGCGCGTCGAGGGGCCCGCCGCTGAACGGCTGCAGGAGGTCTTCGTCGAAGACTGGTTCCACGCGACGCGCGAGGACCTCGCGAGCCCGCGCTACTTTCCTGAACCCGCTTCGCGCGGGGAAGCCCTGGTTCAGATCCTCGCCAGCGGCCCCGACGAGGGCGACTCGAACGCGATCGAGACGATCTACTTCGCGGCCCTCACGCTCGCGAAGGAGCGCGTCTGGCTGAGCACGCCATACTTCGTCCCCAACGTCTCGTTCACCATGGCGCTGCGCACGGCCGCGCTCCGCGGCGTCGACGTCCGCCTCCTGATCCCGAAGACGCCGGATCAACCCTTCGTCTACCACGCCTCGCGCTCATTCTTCCCAGAACTCGTCAGGGCCGGCGTCTCGATCTATGAGTTCGACGGCGGGCAACTCCACGCGAAGACCGCGACGGTGGACGGCTGCTGGGCCACGGTGGGTTCAGCCAACCTCGACACGCGCAGCTTCAAGCTGAACTTCGAGGCGAACATCGTGGTCTACGGCCCCGCCCTCGCAGGACAGCTGGAGCGCGCCTTCGAGCGCGACCTCGGATCTGCGCGTCCGGTGAGCCTCGCCGAGTTCGCCGGTCTCGGTCGCCTCGAGCGCACGCTGCAGGGCGCAGCCCGAGTCGTGGCGCCCCTCCTGTGAGCGAGCCCGAGCCAGCGCCAGGCTGGCCGCGATCTCACCCGAGATCCTCGTCAGACACGATCTCCCGCGAGCTGCGCGATCTCGGATCGACTCATGGTGTTCCTCGAGGCTGGCTCCACGTAGCCCTGACGACCTCGAACTGGGTCCTCAGCGACGCGCTCGCCTCGAGGACGACGCGTTCCGGCGTGACCTGCTGGGTCGTATCGGGCTCGGCCGGGTGCTCCGGCGCAGCGCCAGGGCCGGAGGGCGGAGGCGACAGGACGTGCAGGAAGCGCGCCCCTGATCGCTCCGCGAGGTCCCTGAACAAGCCGAGCTGGCTCGTCTCCGCCAGCTGGACGACCGTCGTTCCAGCGAGGAGGTGTTTGAGCGCCAGCCTGACCTCCCGCTCGCCGCCGTGCAGCTCCGGCGGGGGGGCCCAAAGAGCCTCGGCCAGGGTCTCGCTCAGCAAGGCTGCCAGGTATCCCAGTCGCTCGCTGGCGTAGCCCGTGAGCACCAGCAACCCGCCCACAGGCGGACGACGGCCTTCAGCCAGGGTCCACGTCCCTCCGCTCTTCTCGTCGTTGGAGTCCTGGCAGGCGACGAGCGGAGAGCCTGGGCCTCCGTCGTCTGCCCAACGCAGAAGAGACAACGCGTCGCTTCGGGCCGTGTTCACGCGGACGCGCGCTCCAGCGGAGCGGCCCCAGCAGGCCCAGGCCAGCGGACGTCACGAACCTGAGAGGCGACGACGTCTGAGTCCCAGTCCGCACCCCCGAGGGCGACGACGCAGGTGGCCCGGCAGTCCGAGAACTGCTGCAGCTCCAGGATCGCCTCTTGGCCGTTCAAGAGCGGCAGGGTGCCCTCCGTCACGATGAGGTCGAAGGGCTGGTGTTGGGCTGCCAGCCAAGCGAAGGTCCAGGCGTTCAGGAGCTCGAATCCGTCAGCGACGACGGTGACCTGGTGCCCTGCTTCGAGGAGCATGACGGTCAGCTCAGCGGTTCGCAGGCTGGCCTCGGCTGCAAGCAAGATCCGGCAGGGACCGCCGCCCCCAACCCGTCCCCGCTCGAGTCGAGCGCGCAGCCGCGACCCAGCCCTTCGCGCGCTCACCGCAGGGGCCGCGAGCCCGACGGTTGCGGACACGGCGCCCCCGTCCTCTCGGCGAGGAGTCAAGACAGCAGGCTCTGGCCCGGCATAGGTCGGCCTGCGTTCCCTCGGTCGTGTGGCCAGCCTCGTCATGTTCTCTCCGTTCTCCGTGCGTTCGGTGGCGGGGTCGTTGGCGTCAGAGGCTGGAGCAAACACGGAGCCGCACCCGCGAGCTGGACTTAGCGACGGGTGGCTCCTCCCCCGTGCGCGTCGTGTCCGGTCACGGACAGCGGTGTCCACGTCCGTGCAGGTGGCTGCGGCGGGCGAGAGCGCGGCCGGATCACTTCCCGCCGGATCCCGTGTCGCATTCGGTCACTTAGCAGGCCCTGGCCGCGCTGGAGGGCGGTGTCCCGAGGGCTCGGAGCGGCTCCGTCGCGAGCCTCGTGAGCCGCGCGGCGCCCGAGGTGAGGTCACCCAACCTCAGTGGAGGAATCGCGTGCGATCGATTCCGTGTCGCTTGAGCTTGCGGCGCAGCGTCCTCGGGTCGACGTCCGCGCGATCGGCCGTCGCCGCCAGGGAGCCCCGTGTCTCGCGCAGGAGGGTCTCCAGGTAGGCTTCTTCCTGTTGGGCGAGGAACGCGCTCAGCGTCTGATCGACGTCGACCCGAGCCCCGGCGTCGCCCTCGGGCTGGCCGACCTGGCTGGTGCGGAAGGGACGCACGCCCTCGTGA
>CALDQK010000916.1 GCA_937911525.1 uncultured bacterium | reverse complement strand
GCGGGCGCGATCTTGTCGCGGAGGGTCCCGGCCAGGAAGAGCATCAGCCCGACCAGGGTCACGAGGAGCGCCCCCAAGGGCAGGAGCCGTCGCAGGAGACCGCCTCGCTCGGCGCTAGCAGGATCGACCACGGGGCCCTTCCCTTCTCCTCCCAGCGTCGCAAAGCGCGGACCGAGACGCTACGTGCGCTCGTGTGTGCAACGTGTCCCGGAATGTCTCGTCGCTGAGACGTTGCATGAATCACGTCGCGGGCGCGTGACGGGTTCGTCGCGGCGTGCTGCGGGCAAAACGCAAAGAGCCGCGCCCTGGGGGACGCGGCTCCTGACGGTGTCTTGGTGAGTCGGGCTACTTGCTGTCGGCCTTCTTGGCCGAGGCGGGCATGGCCTCGGTCTTCTTGCGGAGCATGATCTCCACGCGCCGGTTGCGCGACTTGTTGCCGGCTTCGATCGGGTGCAGGAAGCCCCAGCTGCTCGTGAAGAGGCGCTCGTTCTCGATCCCCTTCTCGATCAGGTAGCGGCGCACGCTGTTGGCGCGCATGGCGGCCAGGTCCCAGTTGTCGCGGTAGCGCGACTTGGTCCGGCGGATCGGGTCGCTGTCGCTGTGGCCCGCGACCTCGATCTCGTAGCTGGCGTACTGCTCCTCCTGCAGCTTGCTGACCAGGGGCTGGAGCGCCTTCTGGCCGGCGGAGGTCAGCTCGTGACGGCCCGGGCGGAAGAAGACCTCGCCCTTGAGCACGATTCCGCCGTACTGGCTGATCTCGAGCTTCTCGCCCCCGTCCTGGGCCTCGCTGAGCTGGCTCAGGCGCTCCTGGAGGCGCTCGTCGAGCTTGGTGCGAGCCTCGCGCAGGGCGTCGTAGGCCAGCGCCAGCTTCTCCTTGTTGGCCCGCGCGTCGCCCTTGGCGATCTCGAGCTCGCGCTGGGCCAGGCGCTTGTCCACGTTGGCCTGCTCGGTGGCCTGCTCGGCCGAGTCGAGCTGCCAGTTCAGCTCGCGGATCCGCTCCTCGAGAGGCTCGAGCAGCCAGTGGCGCACAGGAAGAGGGTCGCGGCGATGAGGGTGAGGTGCTTCATGGGTTCCTCCCGAGGGGCTTCCTCCGTCTATCGGCCCCGCTTCGCAGCGACTTGAAGGAATTTCAGCAGCCAAGTTCAGCCCAGCTCCAGCGGGGGCTGCGACTAAAATCTCCCCATGAGAATCCTGCCGCTCCTCGTCCTGGTCGCCGGCCTGTGCACCGCCTGCGTCCCCACCGTCCGCGTCGTGGCCCTGGGCAGCTTCGACGACGCTCAGCAGCGGCGCCTCTCGGGGGTCTCGCCGGTGGACTCGGCCCTCGGCGACAGCGACCACCTGATCGTGGACTTCGACGCCGAGCCGCCCGCCGACACGCTCCTGTTCCGAGGCGTGGGGGTCAGCGCGATCACGGCCTGGCCGGACGGCAAGGGCTGCTCGATCGTGTGGGCCGTCCCTCAGGCGAAGGAGGCGCCGCGGACCTGGCACTTCCGCCTGCGGCCGGCCGCCCGCCGCCAGATCCAGCTCGTCGGCGCCGAGCCCGAGCACTACGACGGCAAGGAGCAGGCCTTCCTGCTGCGGGCCGACGGGGTCGTGTGCGCCATGAGTCCGGACGGCAAGGAGTGGCAGCCCGTGCTGCGCGCCGAGCAGGTGGTCGAGGAGGAAGACTAGGACTAGGGGATCTGCCGATCGTGTAGCGAAGGCGCTACGCGAGCGACTGCCTTCGCCGGCCTGCCAGCCGCAGCCTTCCTGTCTTCCTCACTTCCTGCTTTCCTGCTTAGGTCGCCGCGTCCTGACGCCCACGACAGCCTTCCTAGGCCGCGGGGGCAGCCACTCCACCCAGGACCCAAGGCAGGAGGGCGCGACGGATCGCGACCTTGAGCGCCAGCTCGGGCTCGCCTGGGCGGAGCCCCACGCGAGCGTGCTCGATCGCGCCGCCCACGGCGAAGGGGAGCGCCCAGCGCTGACTGAGGCTGGGGTCGTGGCCGCGCAGCTCGCGCTTCTCGGGGGGCGCGCCGAGGACGCCGGCCACCAGGCGCGTGTGGACGCCCAGCAGGCGGCGCGTGTCGCGCTCGGCCAGGTCGTCCACCTCGCGCCAGCCGCAGGATTCCTCGTCGCGGAGGTAGGGCTCGAGCGCAGCGCGGGTCTGCCCGCAGGGCGCGTTGCGGTAGCGCTCGAGCGCGTCGAGCGCGCCGGCGGCCTCAGCGAGCAGGAGCGGAACCTGCGCCAGGGAGGAGTCGCTGCGCTCCTCACGCGGGATCGTCACGATCCGGTTGGCGACCCGGCGAAAGGCCCACAGGTTGGCGGCCAGGCCGACCCGCAGGCAGGCCCGCTGGCCCCAGCGGGCTAGGCCTTCGGCCCACACCCGCAGCTCGTCGCCGGGGAGGGGGCGGTCCATGAAGTCGCCGAGGTCCTCCGACCACACGCGCTGGGTTCGTGCTGGCGGCACGCTGGGATCGACCCCGACCGGCAGCAGCTCGCGCGCGGCGGGGTGGCCCAGCGCGCTGGCGAGCTCGAGCTGGCCCACGCTGAGCGTCCCGTAGCGCACGCGCGCGGCCAGCAAAGCGGCTTCGTCCTCGACGCAGCGGGTGCGTCGCCAGAGCTGCTCGAGGGCGTGCAGGGTCGTCCGTCGCATGGGGCCTCCAGGCCCGACCCATGAACGAGTTCCGTGCCTACGCCTAAGTGCCCTGAACCCGATGGGCAAGGGGGCTTTTCAGCTCGCTTGGGGCTCGCTTGAAAGGCTCACGAACAGAGTCCCGCTCGCCCTAAGTCGTTGCGCAGCAGCCGTTCGCTAGGAAGGCGTCCGGATTTGGCCGCCATCCCCTCCCCTACTTTCGAAGGAAGGAAGAGAGTCGCCCATGAACCGCCTCGCGCTCGCGCTCTTCACGCTGCTGCTGCTCGTCGCCCCCGAGGCGCGCGCCCAAGCCGACCCCTGGGCCGACTACCGGATCCCGACCGACTGGCAGGGCCACCGCTACACGCCCTCGCCCCAGGACTGGCGCCAGCTCGCCGTCTACCAGGTCATGACCGATCGCTTCTTCAACGGCGACCCCAGCAACGACCAGGCGCACGACTTCTCGGACCGCTTCGGCCTCAGCTCGAGCAGCAAGCCGGGCTGGCGGCGCACGATCGGCGGCGACTTCAAGGGGCTGACCCAGCACCTCGACTACGTCAAGTCGCTCGGCTTCGACGTGATCTGGATCTCGGCGCCCATGATCGGCGCCGAGCCCAACGGCTACGCGCCGGTCACCTACTCGATCCTCGACCCCAAGCTGGGCACGGTCGCCGAGTTCCGCCAGCTGATCGACGAGGCCCACGCGCGGGGCATGTTCGTCGTGATCGACTGCGTCGCGAACCACTTCGCCAACTGGTTCCAGGACCACAACGGCTTCAACGGCGGCGGCTACGGCCCGCTGCACTACCGGCGCCCGGGTCAGCGCGAGTACGGCGCCCCCTTCGGAGACCCGCTCGGTCCCAACGACTTCCACAACCACGGCTGGGTCAACGACTGGAACAACGGCTATCAGCTCGAGAAGGGCGAGCTGGTCGGGCTGGACGACCTGCGCACCGAGACCGACCACGTGCGCAACTACGTGATCGAGCGCTGGAGCCGGGTGATCAAGGCCTTCGACGTGGACGGCTTCCGGGTCGACGCGATCAAGCACATCAACGTGGCGGACATGGCCCGCATGTGCGCCGCCTGGCGCGCCGTCGCGGCCTCGGTCGGCAAGACCAACTTCTACATGTTCGGCGAGGCCTACTCGGGCTCCCACGGCGCGGTCGGCTACTACACCGGCAGCAAGGCGGGGACGCAGAGCAAGGTCATGAACGGCATGATGGACTACGCGATGTACCTCGGCGGCGTCCCCTGGAAGCTCTTCGGCGATCGCTGGGGCCTCAAGAGCTGGATCGAGGGCCAGAACAACGGCTCCTACGACATGGGCCAGGGCGACGGCGTCAACCGCTGGGACTTCGGCAACCTCAACCTGCACTTCGCCGACAACCACGACCAGCCCCGCTTCCTCTCCACGGTCGGCGACTGGGAGCAAATGGCCGCGATCACGGCGCTGATGACCACGATCGAGGGCGTGGGCGCGCTCTACTACGGGAGCGAGCAGGCCTTCAACACGGGCGGCAAGGAGGGGGTCGGGCCCTACGCGGCCATGTTCGACCACCCCTTCCAGCGGGACAACGCGCGGGGCGATCGCCTCGACATGACCTACTGGCTCTACAAGAAGATCGCCCGGATCATGCGCGCTCGCCGGCAGATCGGCGGCGGGCTGGGCTTCGGGACCCAGGTCCAGGACCCGCGCAGCGGCGTGTTCGCGTTCAAGCGCGGCGACGACGCCTTGATCGCGATCAACGGCACCGGTCAGCAGCAGAGCGCCACGCTCTGGTTCGGCAACGGCCAGTTCACCGACCTCGTCGGCGGGCAGAGCGTCAACGGGCCGCAGGCCAGCGTGACGCTCCCCAAGTTCGGCGTGGCGATCTTCGTCAAGAACGGGCGGACCGCCGACCTCGAGCCCCTCGTCGAGTCGGTCTCGCCGGGGCACGCCACGAGCAGCGGCGACAACACGATCGAGATCGAGTTCGACCGCGACATGGACCCCATGAGCACCGCGGCCGCGGCCTCGATCTTCCCCAACCCCGGCGGCACCTGGACGGTCTCGGGGCGCAAGCTGATCCACCGCGGCGGCGCCTTCAACAAGGGCTGGATGTACACCCTCCGCGTCGCGGGGAGCGCCAAGGGCGCCAACGGCAAGCCGGTCGCGGGCGGCTTCGTGTCGCGCTTCTGGTCGACGGGGGCCGGTCCTGCCCTGCGCTCGCCGGAGGTCTCGGGCAACGTCGTCACGATCCGCCACGCGGGCGGCAACGACGTGCGCCTCAAGGGCAGCTGGAAGGTCACCGGCGGCGCCCATGGCCGCTACAGCGCCGAGTGGGACAGCGCCTGGGGCGGCGGCGCCGAGCTGCCGCTCGTGCAGACCAACGGGGTGTGGGAGATCACCCTCGAGCTGCAGGCCAACTACCGCTACGAGTACGGGCTGGTCGTCGACGGGCGCTGGGCTCGCGACGCCTCCAACGCCAGCGTGGCCCAGAGCGGCAACAGCCAGCTGACCACCGGTCGCTCGCCCGAGGTCCACGGCAACACGGTCACGATCCGCCACGCGGGCGGCAACGACGTGCGCCTCAAGGGCGCCTGGAAGGTGAGCGGCGGCGGCGCGGGCCGCTACCAGGCCGACGCCGACGCCACCTGGGACGGGGGCGCCAGCGTGCCCCTCGTGCAGAACAAGGGCCTGTGGGAGGTCACCCTGACCCTGCCCCCCGGCCGGGGCTTCGAGTACGGGCTGGTCGTCGACGGCCAGTGGAGCACGGACGCCTTCAACGCGACCAAGGCCCCCAGCGGCAACAGCGCGCTCAGCACCTCGGGCGTGCTCCGCTCGCCGGTGGTCGCGGGCAACGTCGTCACCTTCCGCTACGCCGGCGGCTCGCGGGTCGAACTCAAGGGCAGCTGGCGGATCACGGGCGGCAGCCAAGGGGCCTACACGGCGGTCCACGACCCGACCTGGAACGGCGGGAGCAGCACGCCCCTGGTGCGCAAGAACGGCGTCTGGGAGCTGACCCTGACCCTGCCGGCCAGGGCCCAGACCTACGAGTACGGGTTCGTGGTGGACGGCCACTGGGCCGGCGACCCGAGCAACCGCGCCACCGCCAGCAACGGCAACGACCGCTTCGAGGTCCGCTAGCGAGGAAACTCCCGGTTCGTGTCCCTCGTGTTCCAGGCGCGAGGACCGTACGGACCCGCCTTGACATGGCGACATAGAAGGAAAGCAGGAAAGAAGGAACTCAGGAAGAAGAGCAGGTCGGAGATCCACCGGCATCGACGAAGAGCGACCGCTCTCACCTGCCTGGCAGCCGCAGCCTTCCTTGCTTCCTGCTCTCCTGCTTTCCTTCTTAAACCGCCTCGTGCGACTGCCCTCGCCTCCCCAGCGGGTGGCGCGAGCGCGGTGGAGGGCTGGCCTTCCTCACCCCAACCGGTTGGCGAACTCACGGGTCGTGACCCAGCGCCCGCCGTGGAACACGCGGATCTGGTTGACCGACTGGCGCAGGGCGTCCTCGTCGCGGCGCGCCTTGAGCTGGGACTTCTCGATGTCCTCGAGCGCGCGCGTGGCCAGGCCCCAGAGGTCCTCCCAGGTGCCCTTGGCGAAGGGGATCACGCGCAGGCTGACGGTGATATCGCCCGAGTCGAGCAGGTCCTCACCCGGGAAGCGGGTCTTGATCACCTCCTTGCTCAGGCGGACGGCCCACATGCAGAGCTCGCCCGGCTGGAGCAGGGGCAGGATCACGCCGAAGCCCTCGTGGCCGATCCGGCCCGGGATCCCGCCCCGGTAGTCGGTGCCCACGTCGAGGGTGTGCTCGTTGCAGCGGCGCAGGACCGCAGAGCCGACCCCGGTCAGGACGCCCGAGACGGCCTGGCTGACCTTGCTGGGGTCGATCCGGGCCGAGGTCTCGAGGGTCTGCTTGTAGAGCTTGAGCGTGTCGACCATGCCGACCACGAGGCCGCCCATGAGCTTGCCCTTGGTCAGGTCGAACAGGCTGATGTTGCGCTCGAGCTCGTGCTTGAGGTGGGCCTCGGTGTAGAGCCCCGTGACCGGGTCGCGCAGCTGGCAGGTGGGAGCGGTGATCGCCTGGGCCAGAATGCTGCGCATGCTCTTCTCGACGTCGCCCAGCTCGCGCCGGATCGGGGTCCCGAACAGCGCCAGCACGCCGACGCGGGTCTTCTCGGTCACGCGGCCGACCTGCTTCTCGAAGTGGAGCGGGATCGCGAGCACCGAGAGGTCGCCCGAGCCGAGGTCGTCCTCGGGCTTGGGGTCGCGCAGCAGGACGACCTTCTTCTCGATATCGCAGCCGTAGAAGGCGTCCTCCTCGTAGGCCAGCGCGATCGCCTTGAGCGCGGCGCCCTGGGCGAGCTCTTCGCTGTGGGGCACGGGCTTGCCGACCTCGAGCTCCGGCAGCGCCTCGGCGTCCGACTGGCTGACGCGGTTGCCCTCGCCGAAGCCGCTCTTGACCTGCAGCACCCAGTCGCCCTCGTCGGGCGTCGGCTTGACCGCGGGGTCGGCGACGAAGAGCGACACGTCGTCGCAAGCCAGGGCCGACTTGAGCCGGTTGCGCAGCGCGCGCCCGGTCTGCTCGAGGTCACCGGCCTCGAACACCCCCGCCAGGCTCTCGAAGAGGCGCGTGAGAAAGTCTTCCGCCTCCTCGGTGACCCCGCTCTTGAAGAAGAAGCGCGTCCAGCCGCTTTGCCGCTCTTCCGCCATGACCAACCCTCCCGCGAATCTGCTGGACTCTAGACGCTGAGAGGGCGGCGCGCTAATCGTCCTCTTCGCCGAGCAGGACCTCGCGCCGCCGCTCCGTGGTGACGCGCTCCAGGCGAGTGAAGCGCTCGGCCAGGAAGCCCTCGACGAGGGCCTGCGCGCCCTGGGGGTCCATGCGCTCGCCCTTGGCGTAGGTCGCGACCAGGCGCGGCTCGCCGAGCACCCCCGCCACCCTCAGGTCGTGCGGGCGGCGGACCGTGACGTGGTCCTTGGCTCCCGCGACGAGCTTGGAGAAGGCCTGCACGTCGAGGAGCAGGCGCTCGTCGCGCGCGGCGAGCGCTTCGCAGAGCCCGAGCTCGAGCTCGAGCGGGAGCAGGTAGTGGATTCGCAGCTTGCTCGCGCAGTCGAGGGTCTCGAAGGCGAGCACCTGCACGGGGTCTAGCCGCGGGTGACGCGGAAGCTCGTGACCGGGTCCCCCATGGCCTGGCTGGTCAGCGGGGTGGCGCGGTAGACGTCGGCGCTGCGGAAGGTGCGTTGGTAGAACTCCTCGGTCAGGGCCGGCTTGTCCTGGATTCCGCCCACGTAGACGAGGTTCATCACGCCGGCGGCGCCGCCCTGGGCCAGCCAGCTGACGGGGTGGCTGGCCTCGCCGTACATGCCCACGTAGCCCGAGCTCTCGTAGTCGTCGTGGATCACGAACTCGGCCTCGTCGGGGCCGACCTTGGTCACCTGCCAGCGGCCCCAGCCGAAGGCGTTGACGACGGCCATCATGCCGTGGACCCAGTCCTCGGGCGTCTTCAGGGTCGGGCGGATCAGCGCGTCCCACTCGGTCGAGCTCATGATCCCGCCGAAGGTGTTGAAGGCGCACACGTGGCCCGCCTCGACCATGAGCGGCTCGGCGACCTTGAGGCCGGTCTCGCCGTAGGCCGCTTGCAGCGCGCGGGTCAGCTCGAAGGACACGCGGTTGTAGTAGTTGGCGAAGTGGCGGGTCAGGTAGACGCCGAAGGCGTTGGCGATCCCCTGCGCGTCGCCGGCGAGGTCGAGGCCCGCGACGGCCGAGAGGATTCCCTCGTAGTCGACGCTGGTGGCGGGGATCTCGCGAATCTCGTGACGCTCGGAGAGCCGACCGACCCCCACGCCCGCGTTCTCGCCCGAGAACACGGTGTAGTTGGCTTCACCCAGCGCCAGCTCGTAGCGGCTGGTGCCGCCCTCGGCTTGTGAGACGCAGCTGGTCTGGGTCGCGCTGAAGCTGCCCAGGGGCTGGTCGTAGATCGCGGCCATGGCGCCGGCCAGCCAGCCGGTGGTGAAGAAGTCGAGGGGGGTCTCGCTGGGGCCCCACTTGGCCTTCCAGCCCATGCCGTAGTGGCCGTTGGGGGTCTCGGTGGCGCCGCCCTCCGGCCCGAGCGTCGAGAGGTCCAGCGTGCCGAAGCCCGACCAGCGATAGATATCGGCGGCCAGCTCCTTGCGCGCCTCGACCTCGCTCAGCGAGAGCTCGGCGAAGGCCTTGGCCAGCTGGCTGTGGCTGCACTCCGCCGCGGCGCCGACCAGGAAGGGCTTGGCGTCGACGCCCTCCGCGTCCAGGATCGTGCGCTGGAGGAAGGTGTTGTAGTGGTGGCAGTGGAAGACCAGGGGCTCGCCGCCGACGGTCATGCGGCGGTGGTCGAGGTCGACCTGGAGGGGGATCTCTAGGGCCATGAGCTCTCTTCTACTGCTGCGCTAGCGAGGGCAGGGCTTGCCGACGACTTCGCTCGCGGCTTGCCGCACGCGGTCCAGGCACTCGGCGGAGCACTTGGTCTCCGGAGTGACGTCGCCGAGGGCCACGCCCTCCTTGAGGGTGGTCGCGAGCACCTTCAGCCGGAGGCGGCTGATGGCGTGGATGTCACCGTTCGTGCGCACCCAATCGACGACTTGGTAAATGCTGCTCACTGGATCCTCGCAAGGGACATGGTAGCCCCTGTCTGGCAGCGCACAACTACCTGCTGAGCAGCCTGCGCGCGAGCTGTGCGGGGGGCAGCAGCTCCTCGGTGGCGCCCAGGGCTTGGGTGGCGGCGGGCATGCCGAACACCGCCGAGCTGGCTTCGTCCTGGGCCAGGACCAGGCCGCCGGCTTGGGCCACGGCCAGCGCTCCGCGGGCGCCGTCCTCGCCCATGCCGCTCAATACGACCGCGACGCCCGCCTCGCCCTCGATCTCG
>CALDQK010000915.1 GCA_937911525.1 uncultured bacterium | reverse complement strand
CTCCCCTCCCCCCAGCAGGTCCTGACCGCCCTCGACACCGACGGCGACGGGAAGGTCTCGGCGGCCGAGGCCCAGGCGGCTGGCCGGCGCGGACAGTTCGTGATGCGCGCGGACGCCGATGGCGACGGCTTCGTGACCCTCGCCGAGCTCCAGGCCGCTCGCCAGGCGATGCGCCAAGGTCGGGGCAAGAAGAAGGGTCGCCGCGGCCAGGGCGGCCTCTTCGCCCGCCTCGACGCGGACGGTGACGGCAAGATCTCGACCGCCGAGGCGCAGGCCGCTGGCGCTCAGCAAGCCGCCAAGATCATGGCCGCCGACGCCGACGGCGACGGCTTCGTGACCAAGGCCGAGCTCCAGGCCCACGCTCAGGCCCAGGCCGTCGACAGCGTGTTCAAGCGCCTCGACAAGAACAACGACGGCGTCCTCGACGCGAGCGAGCTGAGCGGTCGTCGCGGCCAGCAGATCAAGCAGGCCGACGCCGACGGCGACGGCAACGTGACCAAGGCCGAGCTCGCCGCCTACTTCGCGGCCCAGGCCGCCAAGCGTCAGGCCCAGGCCCAGCTGGCCCAGAAGTTCCGCACGGCTGACGCCGACAACGACGGCAAGCTCTCGGCGGCCGAGTGGCCCGCCAACGCGACCGCGACCCACGCCGCGGTCGACGCCAACTCGGACGGCCAGGTCACGCCCCGCGAGATCGGCGCCTGGGTGCGCGCCAACAGCGGCGCGGTCCCCTTCTAGGCCGCAGCGAATCCACCACCACCACCACGCCGGGTGACCCGCTCCTCAGGTCGAGGAGCGGGTCGCTCTCTTGGTTGAGGGAAGCCGCCTCGATCAGAACTCGTGGGAGACGCTGACGGACCAGGCCTCCAGGTCGACGCCCCACAAGTAGGTCCCGCGGACGCCGAGGCGGCTGCTGAAGGGGACGTAGTCGGTGCAGTCGGTCTCGAGCGAGAGCTCCGCCCCGACCATCTCGTTGCTGCCCAGGGCCGTGTCCGCGTCGCCGAGGATGTGGACGTAGCGGATCGCGGGGATCACGTGCAGCTCGAGGCCTTCGATGCCGAAGACCTCGTAGGTGGTGTTCCAGTCGAATTCGGTCGTCAGCGCCCCGATCAAGGAGCGGCTGGAGAACTCGTGGATCGAGGTGCTGGCGGTGAAGGTCCGCGTCTCGAGGTAGGAGAGCTCACCCGTGATCCGGAGCTCGAAGTTCCAGGGCGCGTAGGGGACCGTGACCCGGAGCTCGAGCTCTGGAATGAAGGTGAAGCACTCCGAGCGCCAGTTCACCAGCCTGCGGTTGCTGACCAGGCGCAAGAGGGCCGAGTCCAACCCGTTGCCGTCGGCGTCGCCGCGCACGTGGTTGTAGGAGACCGAGAAGGTGGGCAGCGCGGCGAAGTATCTGCAGAAGTCGAGGCGGAAGCCGACCCCGACCCGATAGCTCGTGGTGCTGACCTTCAGCTCGCTGCGGCCGACCCCGAACAGGGCGAAGTCGGTGCTGGCGGTCGCGTCGCCGTAGTTGAGCAGGGTGAACAGGCGGAGCCGCGGGAAGGGGGTGGGGTCGTTGGTGGCGGACCCCATGAAGTCGAAGTGGTCCTCGAAGCTCTTCTCCCGCTCGGGCTCTGCGGGGCGCTCGGCTAACTCCTCCCCCGCTTCGTCCTGGTGCTGCTCGCCCTTCACTCGGCGCTGGACGGAGTCCATCATCTCGAGCACGAGGTCGGGCGTCTCCTGGACGGCCAAGTTGGCCGTCAGGTAGATGCGCAGGTTGATCTGGGTCGAGCTGATCCGCTCGAAGAAGCGACTGCGCTTGAGGCGGAAGTTGGCGCCTCCGACCCCCGGGCCGGCGCTGAGGGCGACGGTCGAGTTGGTCGCGAAGGACAGGCCGCGGCGAATCTGGCGATCGTCGGCGAGGCGCAGGTTCTTGAGGCTGAGCTCATCCCCGTTCTGATCCTGAGCGCGGCTGGGGACAGCGATCCCGAGCGTGAGCAGCAGCCCCCCGCAGACGAGTCTCCAGTGCTTGTGACCTGAGCTACGCACCGCGGACAACGATACGTTGCCAGGAGGGCTCCTGACAGGTGTCATGCAGGGACATGGGGGACCCAGAGGAGCTCGAGCTGGTCCGCGCTTGCGTGCGCGGAGACGAGGCGGCCTGGGTGCGCTTTTACGAGCGCTACCAGCGCCTCGTCCTCCGGGTGGCCAGCGAGTCGCTGCGCGGGTGGGGGCAGCGCGACGCCGGGACCCTGGCCCAGGACGCCGCCGCGGACGTGTTCGCGCACCTGCTCGACGACGAGCGGCGGGTGCTGGCGAGCTTCGGGGGCCGCTCCTCCCTCGCGACCTGGCTGCGGGTCGTCACCCGGCGCCGCACCGGGCGCCTGCTCCGGGCCCGCAGCCGGCGCGAAGCGGACGAGCTGCCCGCCGAGGGCCTCGCGGCTGAGCAGCCGAGCCCGTCAGACGTCGCCACGGTCAGCGAGCGCGACGCGCTGGTGCGTGAGCAGGTTGCGCGCCTCTCGGCGCGGGACCGGCTGGCGCTGCAGCTCTTCTACGAAGGCGGGCGCAGCTACCGCGAGGTCGCCGACGCGCTCGACCTCCCCCCCGAGAACGTGGGCACCTTGTTGGCGCGGGCGCGGGCGCGGCTCAAGGGCCTGCTGGGCGGGTCAGGAGTTGAGGAGTAGGGCGACTCCGCCGGCGATCAGGCCCAGCAGCAGGAGCAGCACGATCACGAGGGGCGCCCGCGAGCGCCGCTTCCGGGTCGGGGCCGGCTGGGGCGGCGGCGCCGAGAGCACCTCCGCGACCTCGTCGGGCGAGAGCTGGCGGGTCATCTCGGCGACGGGGGTCTCGGAGTCGGAGTCGGCGTCGGCCGCGGCCGCGGAGTCGGACTCGGCCTTCGCCTGAGCTCCCTTCGCCTGGGCGTCCCTCGCCTGGGATTCCTTCAAGGCGGCGCGCGCCCCGTGGACCTCGGCCGCGAGGTCGACCATGGCCCCGGTGAGGTCGTTGGGGCCCATGGTGACCCCGCCGAGCTCGCCGTCGCCGCTCTGGAAGACGCCCAGGCCTTGAGGGGCCCCCGCCAGCCACTCCGCCGAGACGGGCTTGCTGAGGAGGTCCTCGAAGCGGGAGGCGGCCTCCTGCGCGTTGACGACGGGCGCCTCGGGCAGCGGGAGCACGGTCCCGTAGGCGTTGGTCTCCTGGCCCTTGGGGTCGCACTCTGCGGGGATCGGGAGCACCACCGGGTAGCGGTCCGTGGTCGCGCGGCGAGTCGGGGCGCCGGGCGGGGCGAAGGCGCGGAAGCCGAGGACCATGGAGCCGCAGCGGGGGCAAGGCTGCTCGCTCCGCTCGCCGAGCTGCGCCTGAGGGATCAGCTCTCCGCAGGCGTCGCAGGCCACCGAGCTGAAGCTGGTCCCGTGGGCCAGGACCCCGCGCACGCCCTCGAGGGGGAGGCCGCGGCCAATCAGGAGGCGCGCCAGGCTGGTCGGCTCACGGCGCAGCGCCAGCGCGCGCAGCTCGTCGGCGAGCTGCCGCAGCTCAGCTACGGTGATCAGGCCCTGGTGGACCGCTAGCTGTCCCAAACTCGCCGCGTCGCTCACAGCCCTCCGAAGCAGCCCACGCTACCGATTCCGCTCCGAGGGACAAGGCAGCGACGGGCTCGCTTCCCTGGACGGAGTCGCTGGCTATACTCGCCGCCACGCGAGGAGATGCCATGACCCACCCGGCCAACCACGATGTCCGCAACGCCGTGATCCCGATCGTGATCGAGAAGACCGGTCAGGGCGAGCGCGCCTGGGATATCTACAGCCGGCTGCTCAAGGAGCGAATCATCTTCATTGGCGACGAGGTCTCCGACGCCTCGGCCAACGTGGTCATCGCGCAGCTGCTCTACCTGCAGTTCGAGAACAAGAGCCAGGACATCTCGATCTACGTGAACAGCCCCGGCGGCTCGGTCACGGCTGGGCTCGCGATCTACGACACCATGCAGTTCGTGGGCTGCGACGTGGCGACCTACTGCCTGGGTCAGGCCAGCTCGATGGGCGCGGTCCTGCTCGCGGCGGGCACCAAGGGCAAGCGCTACGCGCTGCCCCACGCGCGCGTCATGATCCACCAGCCCTGGGGCGGCACTCGCGGCACGACCGCCGACGTCGAGATCCAGGCCGCCGAGATCAAGCGCCTCAAGGGGACCCTGAACAAGATCCTGGCCTTCCACACCGGCAAGGAGGTCAGCCAGATCGAGACCGACTCCGACCGCGACTTCTTCATGAGCGCGCAGGAGGCCGCTGACTACGGGCTGGTCGATCAGGTGATCGAGTTCCCGCCCGAAGTGGAGAAGCGCAAGGGCTAGATAGCCCGCCCTGGGCGTCTACGCTCGCTAGGCGGCCGCGCTCGCTGACTACGCGGCCCGCCCGCCTCCCTCGCTGACTACGCGGCCCGCCGCCCTCGCTGACTACGCGGCCAGCCGCGCTCGCTGACTACGCGGCCAGCCGCGCTCGCTGACTACGCGGCCAGCCGCGCTCTGTGGGCGAGGGCCTGGCGCGCGACCTCGCGGTCGTCGAAGGGGAGCCGCTCGCTCCCGATCACCTGCTCGGTCTCGTGGCCCTTGCCGGCGATCACCACCACGTCCTGGGGACCCGCGCTGCGGACCGCCAGGTCGATCGCCGCGGCGCGGTCCAGCTCGACCAGCAGGGCCCCCGCGGGGCAGCCCGCGAGGACGTCGGCCGCGATCGCGGCGGGGTCCTCGCTGCGCGGGTTGTCGCTGGTGAGGATCGCCCGCTGGGCGTGGCGCAAGGCGGCCTGGCCCATCGGCGCGCGCTTGCCCTTGTCGCGCTCGCCGCCGCAGCCGAACACCGTCCACAGCTCGCCCGGGGTGAGCGGCGCCAGCCCGCTGAGGACGCGCTCGAGCGCGTCGGGGGTGTGGGCGTAGTCGACGAGGACGGTGGGCGAGCCCGGGGGCCCCTCGATCCGCTCCAGGCGGCCAGGCACCGCCGGGCAGGCGGCCAGCCCGGCCGCGACCTCTTGCAGGCTCAGCCCGAGGGCCAGCCCGCTGGCGCCCGCGGCGAGGGCGTTCTCGACGTTGAAGGCGCCGAGCAGCCCGAGGCGCAGGCGGACCTCCTCGCTCTGGTAGCGCAGGGCGAGCTCGGTCCCGCTCGCGTCTCGACCGAGCACCCAGGCGCCGAAGTCGGCGGGGGGCCAGCCCTCCTCCCGCCAGCCATAGGTCAAGACCTGGGCCGGGGTGCGGCGCGCCAGCGCGCGACCGAAGGGGTCGCGCAGGTTGAGCACGGCGGTGGCTTCGGGAGCCAGGTCCTCGAAGAGGCGCGCCTTGGCGTCGCCGTAGGCGTCCATGGTGCCGTGGTAGTCGAGGTGATCGCGGCTGAGGTTGGTCAGGACCGCCACGCGGTAGCGGACGCCGGCCACTCGCTCCTGGTCCAAGGCGTGGCTCGAGACCTCCATCGCGAGGTGGCGCTCGCCCGCGTCGCGGGCTCGCGCCAGGGCGGAGTGGGTCTCGAGCGCGCAGGGGGTGGTCTGGCTGGAGGCCCACTCCTCACCCGCGACGCGCCCGCACACGGTGCCCAAGAGCGCGGCGGGGCGGCCCGTCTGCTCGAGCAGGGCCTGCGTGAGGAAGGTCGTGGTCGTCTTGCCGTTGGTGCCGGTCACGCCCACCACGGCCACCTCGCGGCTGGGCTGGCCGTGGAAGTTGTCGGCGCAGAGCCCGAGGGCGCGCGCGGCCGAGGGCACGACCAGGACGGGCACCGGGAGCTCGAGGGGGCGCTCGGAGATCACCGCTCGAGCGCCGCGCTCGACGGCCACGGCCGCGTAGGCCGCGCCGTCGTGGCGGAGCCCGGGGACCGCCACGAAGAGCTGGCCGGGCTCGACCCGGCGCGAGTCGCGCTCGACGCCCGACACCACGAGGCCCCGCGCTTCGGCGGGGACCCAAGCGACTCCGGCAGCGACCTTGGCGAGCTCCATGGCGTACTCCTCTAGGCCCTCTTCGGCCGTTGGGGGGTCCAGCCTTTGCCGCCGTGAAACTCCCCTACTCGCCGAGGAGCTGCTCGAGGCGCTTCAGCTGCCCGGGGCGGAGCCGGCGCCGCACGAGGCGGGTCGTCTCGCTCGCCTCGCGAGCCCGGCGGAGGAGCGCGAGCCCCTCCTCTCTGAGTCGCGCCGGTTGGGGCTCGAGGCGGCTGCGCTCGACCAGCAGCTCGCCGGCTCGGAACAGGTACTCCGGATGGCCCGGGTAGAGCTCGATCGCTCGCGCGTAGCTCTGGCTGGCCTCCGCCGGCCGGCCGGCTTCGCGCAGCAACTCTGCCTGGAGGAAGTGGGCGTCGTGGCCTCGCGGAGCGCAGGCGATCGCGCCCTCGGCCCGCTGCAGCGCGGCTGCCCACAGTTCGTCGCGCTTGGGGCCGGGCGGCGTCAGGCGAGCCAAGTGGCCCAGGGCGCCCGCCTGCTGCATCCACGCGCGGGGGTCTCCCGGGTAGCTGCCCCAGGCGATCCCGAACTGGAGGACCGCCTCCTCGGCGTGCCCGCGGGCCTCCTCGGCGCGCCCCTCGGCGTCGGCCAGGATCGCGGACTCGCGCGCGCGCAGCCCGGCTTCGCGGGCCTGCTCGGCGTCGAGCGCGCGCGGGCCGACCGCGAGCAGGAGCCAGAGGGCCAGGGCGCCTACGGGCACCGCGAGGAGCGCGCGCAGGGCGACCGGGTTCGCGCGGGTCGGAGCCGCGCCGGCGAGCGCGGGGGCTACGCCGAGCAGCAACCAGCAGAGGGTCGAGAGCCCGACGTGGTGGAAGCCGAAGTTCAAGAGCCCGTCCCAGAACAGGGCCGAGGCCCCCGCGATGGCGCCCGCCGCGAGGATGGCGCCCTGGACCTCTCGCAGCCCCAGGGCGAGGACCGGCGTCAGCGCCAGCGCGCCGAGCAGGAGGGTCGACCAGTGGCCCGGCGTCCCGGCGTTGTAGCAGTCGCCGAAGGCGCCCAGGAGCAGCCAGCCCAGGACCAGGCCCGCGAGGACGGCCAGGGCAGCGAGCCGCTCCCCCCCGAACTCGTTCGCCTCGGTTGCCTCGCCGGGCTCCGCGCCGTCGGGGCTGGCCAGCCCTGGCCAGGCGTCGCGGAGCGCAGCCGTCGCGAGGGCCAGCAGCGCCAAGAGGCCGAACACGCCGAGCTCCGCGGCGAGCTGCAGCGTGAGGCTGTGCGCGTGGAGCGCCTCCTCGGCCCGCAGCGACTTGAAGGCAGGGAAGAACTCGCGGAACTGGTTGGGGCCGAGTCCGAACCAGGGCGCCTCGCCGGTCATTCGCAGCGCGGCCTCCCAATACTCGAGCCGAACGGTGAGCGAGAGCCCGACCCCGATCCGCTCGGGGCCCAGGACCAGGGCCACGACCCCGACCCCGCCGAGCAGGGCGAGCCCTGCCATTCCCGCGAGGATGAGCTTGGTCCGCTTGGTCTGGTGGCGGGGGTGGAGCGCGAGCAAGAGGGCCCCGACGCCGCCCGCCACCACGACTCCGCCCTTGCTCTTGCTGAACCAGAGCCCCGCCAGGAGCAGCACGGCGACGAGGCTGCAGCCGACGCCGCGCGCGCTGCGGCGGTGGGCCCAGGCGCTCAGGAGCGTCAGGGGCAGGGCGGCGCAGCAGGCGCTCGCCAGCAGGCCCGGGAGGAGGAAGGGCCCGGTGGCCTGGCGGGAGTGGAGCCGCTCGACGAAGGCCTGCCGCATGCTCGGGTCTTGCACGGCGAGCTGTCGAGCCAGCTCACCGCGCTCGAACTGCCCGATCAGGTCGGGGATCTCGACCAGGTATTGGTAGGCGCCCAGGAGCGCGCCGGTGGCGACGAGGGCCAGCGCGAGCGCGACCAGCCAGCGAGCGGCGGCGCGCTCGGCGCCGAGGTCGCGCGCGCTGAGCGCGAGCAGCGGCAGCGCGCTCCAGCCAAGGGCCGTGCGCCAGGCCAAGTCCGGGAAGCTGGCGCGCAGGGCGCCCAGGCAGAGCAGGGCGACCCAGGGGATCCAGGCCAGGAGGGTCCAGCCGCCGCCGGCGAAGGGCGCGCGCCGAGTGAGGCCCCGAGCCAGGGCCACCACGAGGACCGCGCACAGGGCGAGGGCGTCGAAGAAGACCTGGATCCCGGGCTGGAGGAGCTCGATCCCCCCGCCGCTCGAGCCGAGCTTGACCACGAGGGTCGTGGCGACCAGCGCCAACCCGCAGCGCAGGGCCGGACCCGCCAAGGGAGAGTCCTCGGCCGCGTCGCCCGGCTCCTGCTCCGGGTCCTTCGCTGGGCCCGCGCCGCTCACTCCGCCAGGTCGATCCGCATGGCCTCGCAGGCCGCGTCCAGGCGCTCTCTCCAGTCGGCGGGCGCGGCGCCCTGCCAGGGGTGGGTCAGCGAGCGTGAGGCGCTCACGAGCACGCCGCCCCCGGCGGCGTCCTTGGCGGCGGCCAGGGCGCGCGGGTCGCCGCCCTGGGCGCCGTAGCCCGGCATCAGGAAGGGGGTGTGGGGCATCAGCTCCCGCAGGCGCGCGATCACGTCCAGGGGAGCCGTCAGGCCGACCACCGCCCCGATCAATGAGCGGCCGCTCTCGCCGCCGCGGTGCGCTTCGCCCAGCTCCGAGACCAGGCGCGCCACGCGCTCGCAGAGGGTCCCGCCGCCGGCCAGCTCCAGGTCCTGCAGGTCGCGCGAGCCGGGGTTACTGGTCTTGACCAGGACGTAGAGCCCGCGCCCGTGGCGGGCCGCGACCTCGATCCAAGGCTCGAGCGAGTCGCCGCCGAGGTAGGGGTTGAGGGTCACCGCGTCGTAGGGGCTCTCGGCTCCGAGCAGCGCCTCGGCGTAGGCGGTCGCGGTCGAGCCGATGTCTCCGCGCTTGCAGTCGGCGATCACGAGCGCGCCGCCCTCGCGGGCGGCGTGGGCGACGCCCTGGACCCCGGCCCAGCGGTCGCCGAAGAAGGCCAGCTGCGGCTTGACGGCGGCGACCTGCGGGGCGAGGCGCGCGCAGGCCTGCGCGGCCCAGTCGTCGCGCGTCATGTCGGTGGGCAGGCGCTCGGGGCGAGGGTCGATGCCTGCGCAGATCGAGCCGCGGGCGGCGCAGAGCTGGTCGAGACGGTCGGGAAAGGACTGCACGTCTTGTTAACCTCGGGTTCGGATCGGAATCCTCGACAGACTAGGTCATCACCCTGGACGGCGCCCCGTCGCCGTTCCCTACCCCGGAGCACCCGTGAGGTTCACGTTCACGCACTTGAAGGGCTCCCGCGCCGGCCAGACCCAGGAGCTCGACGCGCAGGTGGTGACGGTCGGGCGCGACCCTAGCAACACGCTCGCCTTCGACCCCATGCAGGACGACAAGGTCTCGGGCTTCCACGCCAACCTGACCGCCGCCGGCGCGGGCGTGACCCTGACGGACCTCGGCAGCAGCAACGGCACCTTCGTCAACGGCCAGCAGGTCAGCGGGGCGGTGCCCCTCGTCTCGGGCGCCAACGTTCAGTTCGGCGAGGGCGGCCCGATCGTGGTCGTGCTCTTCCAGGCCGGCGCGCCCGCCCCGGTCCCTCAGCCAGGGGCCGCTCCAGGTATGGCTCCGGCCG
>CALDQK010000914.1 GCA_937911525.1 uncultured bacterium | reverse complement strand
GCGGCCGCCGCCGCCAAGCTCGAGCCGCGCGCGCTCGCGGCCCACGAGGGGGCGCCGCTGGGGGCCGAGCCGCTGCCCAGCCGCTGCCTGCTGCTGCTCGGCGCCGAGGGCCCCGGGCTGCCGGAGGACGCCGACGCGCTGCCGGCGCTCACGATCGAGGGCGCGCCCGGCGCCGAGTCCCTCAACGTGGCGGTGGCCTTCGCGGTCGCGGCCCACACCTGGCAGGGAGGGAGCCGGTGAGCGAGGAGCTGCGCGTCGAGGTCCCGGCCAGCGCGGCGGGCCGCAAGGCCCTCGGGCTGATCGGAGACGCCCTGCCCGACGTGGCGACCTTCGCGCTCAAGGCGCTCTTCGAGCAGTCGCTGGTCGAGCGCGACGGACACCCCTGCGGGCCCGGGCAGACCTTGCAGGGCGGCGAGGTCCTCAGCGCCGAGTGGGACTACCTGCCGCGGATCGAGCCGCGGCGGCTCAAGGGCTGCGAGGTGCTCTGGAGCGGCGCTGAGGTGCTCGTGATCGACAAGCCGAGCGGGGTCTCGAGCGACCCCGAGCGCGAGCGGGCCGAGCCGCGCCTGCTGGCCGCCGTGCTGCACCACCTGCGCCAGGGCGACGCCGAGCTGCGCCGCCCGCGCCTGGTCCACCGCCTCGACAAGCCGACCTCGGGCGCGCTCCTGGTCGCCCTCAGCTACGAGGCCGCCAAGGAGCTCAGCCGCCAGCTCGCCGAGCACGAGGTGACCAAGACCTACCTGGCCCTGGTCCACGGCAGCCCGCGCGAAGAGTCAGGGGTGATCGAGGAGGCGATCGACACCAGCCGCAAGCGCAAGGTGCGCCTCGACCTCGAGGGGAAGCCCGCCCTGACGCGCTGGGAAGTCGCCGAGCGCTTCCGCGGCTACGCCCTGCTGCGGGCCTGGCCCGAGACGGGGCGGACCCACCAGATCCGCGTCCACCTGGCCCATATCGGCTGCCCGCTGATCGGCGACGCGCTCTACGGCTCGGGCGAGCCCCTCCTGCTGAGCAAGCTCAAGCCAGGCTACCGGGCCGGCAAGCGCGCCGAGCGCCCCTTGATCGAGCGCACGGCCCTGCACGCGGCGGCCCTGCGCTTTCGGGACCCGAGCAGCGGCGAGGAGGTCTCGGTCGAGTCGCCCGTGCCCAAGGACTTCACGGTCGCGCTCAAGCAGCTGCGCAAGCACGCCTCGAGCTAAGCCCCGCTCCCGCAAGCGCTCGCGCCGCGGCGCTCGTCCAGCCCCGACCGCCTGGCAGCCTAGGTCTACACGCGGGCGGGGTAGGCAAAACCACTACCGATCAATCCGCCGCCCCGTCCGCGTGCTCTTCAGCTCTTGCCGGCCAGCGCCCCGCGCAGGAAGTAGGCCACCGCGAAGGAGCCGCCCCCGATCACGAACGTCGCCAGGATCAGGAGCGGCGCGAGGGGGATCGGATCCGACTGGGGCGGGTGATCCTGCTGCCAGGCGACGAAGAAGCCCACCCAGCCGAGCAGGCACACCGCGAGGGGCAGCGCGATCTCGACGTAGCGGCGCAGCTCGCTCAGGCCGTCGTCCTCCCGCGGCAGCTTGGCGCGCGGAATGCAGAACAGCCCCCAGAAGCCGAGCAGGCTGAGCCCGAAGGAGGGCAGCGCCGTCAGCCCAGCCAGGACCAGCATGGGCAGGTAGGCCTCGTCGCTGATCGGTTCGCTCTTGACCTGGTCGCTCACGCTGACCGTTCTACACCAACCAAAGGAGTCGGGCGCGGCCTGGC
>CALDQK010000913.1 GCA_937911525.1 uncultured bacterium | reverse complement strand
GGTCGAGGCCCGCGAGGGTCAGCAGACCCTGCGCCTGCTCTCGCAGGCGGGCCAGGTTCGCGCCGCGCTGCCGAGCCGGCGCAGCCAGCAGCCCGCGCCGCACCAGGGGCGGGTCCTGGCCGCGGCGCTGCTGCTCCTGCTCGCGCCCGAGCTGCCGGACTCGCTCGAGGTCGCCGGCCTGGGCGGCGGGGTCGCCGCCTGGACGGCCCTGCGCGCCGGGCGGCGGGTGCGGCTCTACGAGCCCTCCGCCGCGGTGCGCGCGCTGCACGAGCACCCGAGCGACCCCTTCGCCTTCCTCGTGGGGCGGCCCCTGCAGGAGGAGGCGCTCGAGCTGAGCCGTGTGCCCCTCCGCGCCGCGGCCCGCGCGGGCGGCGCGCCGCTGGTCCTCGGGGCGGGGCTGCCCGACGCCGCGCTCTGCCAGGCCCTGGGCGAGCGCCCCTGGGCCGCCAGCGGCGGGCGGATCGAGCCCGCCCTGGCGCGCCTGATCGCCGACGAGCGGACCCTGGTGTTCGCCCCGGGCGACGCGCAGGTCGTGGTCCTGCGCGGGCTCTCCCTCTCGCTCCCGCGGCTGGAGCAGCGCTGGCAGGAGCTCCCCGAGCTGGCCCAGGCCCTCGAAGCGGTCGGGATCCCGGGCCCGCTGCCGCTGGTGGCGACCCTGGTCGGGCGCGGAGACGCGGCGCTCGCCGAGTCGGGCGAGGGCGCGCTCGAGGTGCAGGAGCTGCGCCAGCGCGGCGCGAGCTCGCTGCCCGAGGCGATCGGGCTGCCCGAGGACGCGGGCCTGGCCGCCATGGCCCAGGCTGCGCTGGCCGAGCGCCTGGCGCGGGCGGACGCGCCGGGGGCCTTGCCCCTGGCCCGGGCGGCCGTGGCCCGCCTCGACACCGCGACCACGACCCGCGTCCTGGGCGACGTGCTCCACCTGCGCGCCGCGCGGGCCGAGGTCCAGCCCGCGCCGGGCTCGGCCGAGGACCCGCGCCCGCACTGGGAGGCGGCCCTGCGCCACGACCCGCGCGACGTGGGGGCGCGCCTCTCGCTGGGCTGGTTCCTGCACGAGCGCAAGGAGCTCGAGCCGGCGCGCGGGGTGCTCTTGCCCGCGGTCGGTCACGACCCTCAGCGCGAGCGCGAGGTGCAATACCTGCTCGGCCTGTGCGCGCTCGGCCTCGACCAGCCCCGGGCGGCGCGGCTCCACTTCCGCGCCGCGCGCGGCTTCCGCAACGCGGACGACCTCGCGGCCCTGGCCCGCTCGCGGATCGCGCCCAAGCCCAAGCCCAAGCCCCAGGCCAGCAGCCGGCTCGAGGCGGCGAAGCTCTTCTTGCGCAAGGCGGACCGCGAGCGCGGGCGCGAGCGCGGCGAGGCCCTCTTCGACGCCGCCGAGGTCCTGACCAAGGTCGTCGGCGCCCCGGACCTCAGCGCCAAGGAGCGGCGCCTGCTCGCGCGTCTGCTCAGGCGGACCGCCGACGGCCTGGCGGAGCTGGGCGCCAAGCAGCCCGCCGAGGCCCTGGCCCGCGCCGAGGCCCGCGCCCTGGGTCCGCTCGCCGTCGAGGACCCGCGCTACGCGATCGAGCGCGCCCGCGCCTGGGCGCGCGGCGGCCAGGCCGCTCGGGCGGCGACCGAGCTGCGCGTCCTGTGCGAGGGCGCGGGCGCCAAGGACTACGAGGCCCACGCCGCGCTCGGCGAGGCGCTGGCCCAGGCCGGCGAACTCGACAGCGCCCTGCGGGCCTACCGGCGCGCGCTGACCCTCGCGCCGGCCAGCAGCGCGGCCGCCGGGGTCCACCTGGCCCTGGCCGAGACCCTGGTGCAGGCGCAGCGCCCCGAGCAGGCCCTCGAGGCCCTGGCCGACGCGCGCCGCCTCTTCCCGCGCCACGCCAAGGTCCTGCTCACCTACGGGCGAACGGCGCTCCTGCTCGAGCGGGCCGGCGACGCCCTGACGGCCTTCCGCGCCTTCCTGGAGCTGGTGCCCTCGACGCACCCCGACTACGCCGAGGTCAAGGCGCGGGTCGACCAGCTGGCGGGCGAGGTTCGCTGAGGGGCGAGCGCGTCGGGGGCTCGTAAAGTTCTGCGCCTCGTGTCGCCTGAGGCGTGGCGGGCTGTCACACTCTGCGGGTGAGCGCCCCTTCGCACGCGGACCTGCGCCTGGCCGAGCTGCTGCTCGCCCGCGGCGCGCTCGATCGCGCCACGATCTCGGGCTGCCTGCGGCGGGCGGCGGCCGAGCAGGCGCCCTTGAGCGAGGTGCTCCGCCAGCAGCGGCTGGTGGCGCCCGAGGTCCTGGCCGCGGCCGAGTCGCACCTGGTCCGGCCGGCGACGCCGCACGCGACCCAGCGGCTGGGCTCGGACAGCGACGCCCGGGACGCGACCCTCGCCGAGCGGCGCGGCGGGGAGGGGCCGACCTCCGAGACGATCCGGGACCGGCGGATCGACACCTCCTCGGCGCGGCGCGGCTCCTGGGCGGGCCCCGAGGTGGACACCCGGGCCGGGCCGAACAGCGAGCCGCGGCGCGCGCCGCAGAGCGGCGGCCCCTCGGCGTCCCCGGTCTCCTTCGCGGGGCAGCAGCTCGGTCCCTATCGCCTGGGGCGAGAGCTGGGGCGCGGCGGGATGGGCATGGTCTACGAGGCCCTCCACCAGGGGACGGGCCGCCGCTACGCGCTCAAGACCCTGCACCCGACCGACGACCGCGAGGAGCTGGAGCGCTTCCGGCGCGAGGCCGACGTGGCCTGGCAGCTGAGCCACCCCGGGATCGTGGCGGTCCACGACGTGGGCGCGGCGGGGGCCGTGCGCTACCTGGTGCTGGAGCTGCTCGAGGGGGGCTCGCTCCAGCAGCGGATCTCGCGCCAGGGGCCGCTGCCGATCGCCGAGGCGCTCGACCTGGCGGCCGTCCTGGCCGACGCCCTGGCCTACGCCCACGGGCGCGGGGTGCTGCATCGCGACCTCAAGCCCGCCAACGTGCTCTTCGACCACGGCGGGCGGGTCCGCCTGACCGACTTCGGCCTCGCGCGCGGGCCGAGCGGCAACAGCATGCCCGCAGAGGCGCCCTCGCGGGGCCA
>CALDQK010000912.1 GCA_937911525.1 uncultured bacterium | reverse complement strand
TCTTGGCCGTCTTCTTCTTCGCCGTCTTCTTCCGCGTCGTCTTCTTCTTCGCGGTTTTCTTCTTGGCGGTCTTCTTCTTCGCGGTCTTCTTCTTAGCCATGCTCGTCCCCACTTTCTGGTGGTTCAAATTGCCCCAATCGTTGGCAGCAAACTACTTGAAACGTAGCAGTGCCGATGTCCGCGACCAAATTAGGAGTTGGGTCGGACATTTTTTCCCACCCTTGGGAGTTTTTCCTGGCAGGACCCCCAGAGCGATCGACCGCTCCGGAAACGAAGACGCCCGCGCCGAAGCGCGGGCGGCTTGATAAGCGACTCCCAGGCCGGTGAGGGCCCGAGGTGCCGGGGGAAATCTCCTAGACGTTTTCCTTGATCCAGGTCTCGAGGGCCGGCTTCGGCAGGAGCCCGACCTTGCGATCGCTGACCTCGCCGCCCTTGAAGAGGATCAGGGTCGGCACGTTGACGACCCCGTACTTGCTCGCGAGGTCGCCCGACTCGTCGATGTCGACCTTCACGAAGTTGACGCTGTCCGAGTGGTTGCTCTCGAGGTCCTTGAGGACCGGCTCCAACATGCGGCAGGGGCCGCACCAGGTCGCAGAGAAGTCGACGACGACGGGCTTGTCGGACTCGAGCACGGCGCTCTGGAAGTCTCCGCTGGTGATCTTGTTCATGTTTGCCTCCGATCGGGACGATATTACCCCCCCGTCCCCACCAAAGAAGGGATCAGGGAAGCTCACCGACGCTGACCCCTCTTAACCCGACTCCGCCGCCGGGTTACCGCCCTCAGCGAGCGCTGGGGTCGGCCCGAGCGATCAGCTGGTCGAGGGGCGCGTCCCCCGGCAGGGTCCCCAGCTCTCGCCAGCCCTCCCCCAGCCTCGAAGCGCAGAAGGCCTCCCCGACCGGACCCGGGGCGTGGCGGAGCAGGAGGCTCGCCTGGAGGGCGAGCGCCAGCCCCTCGACCGTGCGTCGGGCCCGCGCCTGCGCCTGGGCGGGGTCCGCGAGGGCCTGGCGCAGCCCCGCGAGCGCGGCGTCGAAGCGCGAGTCCGCGCCGCTCGCCTGACCGAGCTCGGCGAACAAGGCCTCCACCGTGTCGGGCTCCCGCTGCATGGCGCGCAGCACGTCCAGGCACTGCACGTTCCCCGAGCCCTCCCAAATGCTCCCCAGGGGCGCCTCTCGATAGAGGCGCGAGAGGATCCCCTCCTCCACGTAGCCGTTCCCGCCGTGGCACTCGAGGGCCTCGAACACGACGTGCGGGCAGCGCTTGGCGATCCAGTACTTCGCCACCGCGGTCGCGAGCCGCCCCAGGCGCCGCTCGCCCTCGTCGCCGCGCTGGCTGGCGTCCTGGGCCGCCGCCACGCGGAAGGCCAGCGCGGTCGCCGCCTCGCACTCCAGCGCCAGGTCGGCCAGCACGTTGCGCATCAGGGGTTGCTCGATCAGGCGCTTGCCGAAGGCCGAGCGGTGCGTGCAGTGGTAGAGGGCGCGCCAGGTCGCCTGGCGCATGATCCCGGCGGCGCCGAGCGCGACGTCGATCCGGGTCGAGTGCACCATGTCGATGATCGTGGGGACGCCGCGCCCCTCTTCGCCGACGCGCCGCGCCCAGGTCCGGTCGTATTCGATCTCGCTCGAGGCGTTGGCCCGGTTGCCGATCTTCTCCTTCAGCCGCTGCACGAAGAAGCGGTTCTGGCTCCCGTCGGGACACCAGCGCGGGACGAGGAAGCAGGTCAGTCCGCCAGGCGCCTGCGCCAGGGTCAGGAAGCCGTCGCACATGGGCGCCGAGCAGAACCACTTGTGGCCGCTGAGCAGGTATTCCCCCTCGGCCCCGAGCGGCTCGGCGCGGGTGCTGTTGGCGCGCACGTCCGAGCCGCCCTGCTTCTCGGTCATGGCCATGCCGAAGGTCACGCCGGCCTTCTCGCCGGCTGGGCGAAAGCTGGGGTCGTATTCGCGCGAGCCCAGGCGCGGCTCCCACTCGGCCGCCAGCGCGGGGTCGTTGCGCAGGCTGGGCACGACGGCGTGGGTCATGCTCATGGGGCAGCTGACCCCGGCCTCGGGCTGGGTCAGCAGATAGAACACCGCGCCCCGAGCCACGTGAGCGCCCTCGCGCCCCGCGGTCCAGCCGAGGCAGTGGGCGCCGTGCTTCATGTTCAGCGCCATCAAGTGGTGGTAGGCCGGGTGGAACTCGACCTGGTCGATCCGGTGCCCGCGCTCGTCGTGGGTCCGCAGCCGAGGCGGGTAGGTGTTGGCCAGCCGGCCCTGCTCGAAGGTCTCGACCTTGCCGGCGTCCTGCCCCGCAGCCTGGGCCAGCTCCAGCGCCCACTCCGCTCCGTGACGGGTCATGGCCTCACGGAGCGGGAGGTCGGCGGCGAAGAGGTCGACGTCCTCCAGGAAGGGGACCTGGTTGACGACCTCGTGGGTCTCGCGAGCGGCTCGGATCATGAGGAGGCTCCTGCGCCGCGGGCGAACACGGCGCGCAGGGTGAGCTGAACGAGCGACTCCAGCCGCTCGGGTGGGGGGTCGGCGGCGGCGAGGCCTCCCAAGAGCGCCTCGCCCAGGGCGCCGACCAGGAAGGCGGCGCTGAGGGCGGGGTCCTGAGCCGGGGCGCTCCCCGCGCTGATCGCCTCGGCGATCAAGCCCTCGAAGAGCTCGGCGTAGGCGCGGCGGTAGACGAGGCGCTCGCGCTCGACCGCAGGGTCGACGGGCTCCGCGAGGAGCGCGTAGGCGATCTTGCGACCCGCCTGGGCTCGCTCGCAGAACACGCGAGCGGCGGCGGCGAGCCGCTCGGGCGCAGCCCCTGGCCCCGCCACGACCTCCGCGAGCACGTCGACCTCCCGCTGGCTGGCGCGACGGAAGACCTCGGCGCAGAGCTCGCCTCGATTGGCGAAGTAGCGGTAGACCGTGCCGGTGGCTACGCCCGCGGCCGCGGCCACGTCTGCGACCCGCAGCCCGCCGAAGCCTTCACCGCGCACCCGCTCGAGCGCCGCCGCGAGCAGCCGCTCTCGCTGCGCCTGCTTTCGGGCTCGAACCTGGGGAGTGCTGCGGTAGACCACGCAAGAAGTGAATCACGATTCACTCCTTCGGTCAAGCTCTCGATCCGCGAGGTCGGTCGGCTCGTTGGTGCGAGACCAGCAGAACCGACCAACCAACAGAAACGGCCAGCCGAACACCGGCTGGCCGCTTCGTTCTGGGGGGTTGGTGGATTCTTACGCGAGGCAGACCACGCCCTCGATGTCCTCGACCACGCTCTTCAGATCGAGGTCAGCCTGGCCAGCGTCGAGCTGCAGCGAGGGAGGGTCGATCTGGGTCATGCCGCCGCAGGCGAACACGAGGCCGGTCATGGACAGGGCGACGAGGGCGGAACCGATCAGCTTCTTCATGGTTGTCTCCAGTATGTGGTGTTGTTTGATAACGATTGGCTGTAGAGCAGGGAGCGCGCCAAAGAGCTAAATCCCTTAGCTTCAATGAGGGCCCCTCGCGATCGTCGCCACCTGGTCACGCCCGGGCGCAGATGTCGAGCGATTCCGCCCGCCCGTTCCGTGCTGAGACCCAACCAACGCAAGAGGGCGAGGCCGCTTGGCCTCGCCCTCTGCAGAGTCGTGTTCGTCGCCCGCCTAGCGGCGGCCGAGATACTCCATCAGCTCCGGCTCGCGCATGAAGATCACGCCGAACTGGGCCGCGCGGTCGTACTGGATCTGGAAGTCGTCGTCGGTGTCGCCGAGCACGACCACGAAGTGGGTCGCGGTCGAGACCTTGGAGTCGACCTTGCCGCCAGCCTCCTCGATCTTCCGCTTGATCTCCGCGAGGTTGTAGAAGCGGTTCTGCAGGCGGCTGCCCAAGAACACGAAGACCTTCTGCTCCTCCTTGTCGAAGTAGGGGTTGCGGATCAGGTCGCCCTTGACGACGGGGTCGTCCTTGTCAGGGACCGTGACCTTCTCACCGGTGATCGGGTCGGTGACCTCCTGCTCCTCGAGGATCGCGCACTGGGCCATGTCCTCTTCGATCCGGCGGACCTCGAGGACGCCCTTCACGCGCTGCCGCCCACCCTTGATGAACTGGTAGACCTGGAAGCGCAGGTTGCGCCGCAGCCCGTGCTTGTGGCCCAGGTTGATCCAGGCGTAGCCGAGGGCGGGCTCCGAGTGGACGATCCGGCCGTCCGGCTCGCTGTATTCGGTGAAGTTCTTGGTCTTCTTCTTGACCAGCTGCTTGATGCGCTGCTCGAGCTGACCCTTCTGGGACTCGAGGCGGGCGACCTCCAGCGCGTGCTCCTTGTTGCGCTGGGTGGCCTCCTTCTGAATGTTCTCCTTCTCGTCGTGGAGACGCTTGCGCTCCTGGTCGAAGTTACGCGCGAGGCGGAGGTTCTCCTCCTCCTTGCGGCTGACCTCGCTGCGGAGATCGTCGATCTCCTTCTGCTTGCTCTGACGGAGCTGGGAGATGTCGTTGCGGAGCTGATCCGACTGCTCGAGGGCAGCGATCCGCTCGTAGCGCAGGATCGGAATGATGTGGATCACGGCGCGCAGCTGCTCGAGGAGCTCGCCGTTGAGCTTGACCAGCGACTTGAACTCACGCGGCTTGCCGCGGAACTCGGTCATCTTCTGCCAGATCTCGCGGATCTGGGGGTCCTTGATCCGCTTCCAATCCTCGGTGGCGATCCACTCCTCGGAGAGGATCTCCTGCAGGCGCTTGTGCGCCTCCGAGAGGATCGTGTCGTCGTAGTGCGACTTCTCGACGACGCGGTTCTCCTCGCCGGTGATCAGTTCGCGGCTGTCCTTCAGCTCGCGGTAGAGCTCCTTGGAGCGCTCCTTCTCACCCTTCAGCTTCCTGTCGAGCTCTTGGATCTTGCCGTCCTTGCCTGCCAGGTCTTCATTGAGCCGGTAGCAGACGACGAGCAGACCCATGGAGAGCAGGATCGCGAAGATGAGACCTACGAGGTAGCCGGTTGCGGCAGAGCTCTTGGCCATGGCGGAGTCCGTCTTCCTATAGAAGGTGAACGTCCCTTACGCGCTAGGGACGGCATGCCGGCGCATTCTATGGAGCCTCCCCTTAGAGGGCAACCATCCTCTGCGGCGTAAGATCCATTAAGCCAATGGATGGCTGCCCGATGACGAGATGATGACGCGCGAGGCCGGATCCAGCCCCAGAGCGTCGGGGGAGGGTTTTATCCTTGACGGGGTGGGGGGGATCCCGCATAACCCGTTTGTTGACACATGGCTTGCCCAGGCGCACCGCAGCGAGAGCGGTCCTCGCGCCACGGAGCACGCCACCCCCAGTCACCTCTATCCTCTGATAGCCAGAGTCTTCTGATAGCTAGTCACGAGAGCCCGTGTCGGACCGGCTTCCCCTGACCGTCCTCATTCAGGGCGGGATCGCCAGCGGCAAATCCACGATCGCGCGCCTGATCGAGGCCCGCGGCGCCAGCCGCATCGACTGCGATCGGGTCGCCCACGAGATCCTCGACAGCCCCGAGGTCCAGGCGAGCGTGCGCGAGCGCTTCGGCGAGCACCTCGTGGTGGAGGGCCTGGTGGACCGCAAGGCGCTCGGAGCGCTGGTGTTCGCCGACGAAGAGGCGCTGAAGGAGCTGGAGAGCTGGATTCACCCGCGGGTGCGCGATCGCGTCCGCGAGGCCCTCGAGGCGGGGGCCGTGACCGAGGACGAGCTGCGCGGCGTGTTGATCGTCGACGCCGCCGTCGCTGAGAAAATGAACCTTACGGACTACGACCTGCGCGTCTTCGTCGACACCCCCCTGGCGCAGCGCCGCGAGCGAGCGCGCGAGCGGGGGTGGGACGAGGACGAGGTCGAGCGCCGAGAAGCGCGCCAGGAGCCCCTCGAGGCTCGTCGGGCGCGCGCAGATTTCGTGCTCCCCAACGAGGGAGACCTCGCGGAGGCTGAGAAGCATGTCGAGCGATTCTGGGACGACTTCGTCCAGCCGCGCCGTTAAGAAGAAGACCAAGAAGAAGGCCGCTAGCAAGAGCGGCTCGCGCGCGCGCAGCCGCAAGAAGGCGGAGGACGCCGAAGACGTCGAGGTCGAGGACCGCGACGACGACGAGGCGCCCAAGCCCAAGAAGAAGCGGA
>CALDQK010000911.1 GCA_937911525.1 uncultured bacterium | reverse complement strand
GCGCGCCGCGACCTTCCGCGAGGAGGGCGGGGTGCTCGGCCTGACTCGCCGCGCGCCCCTGGGCGTCGTGCTCTGCATGGGGCCCTTCAACTACCCCCTCAACGAGACCTACACCACGCTGCTGCCGGCCCTGGCCATGGGCAACACCTGCGTGGTCAAGCTCCCCAAGCTGGGCATGCTCTGCAACCTGCCCCTGCTCGAGGAGCTGGCCGAGCACTTCCCGCCGGGCGTCGTGAACGTGATCAGCGGGGACGGGCAAGAGGTCGTCACGCCCATGATCCGCTCGGGCAAGGTCGACGTGCTGGCCTTCATCGGCTCGAGCAAGGTCGCGGGGATCATCGAGAAGCAGCACCCCGAGCCCTACCGGCTGACCACGATCCTCGGGATGGACGCCAAGAACCCCGCCGTGGTCCTCGCCGACGCCGACCTCGACGAGGCGGTCTCGGCCTGCCTCAAGGGCAGCCTGTCCTTCAACGGCCAGCGCTGCACCGCGCTCAAGCTGCTCTTCGTGCACCGCTCGCTGGCCGACGCCTTCGTCGAGCGCTTCGCCGCGGCGGTGGACGCGCTGCCCGCGGGGATGCCCTGGGAGGAGGGCGTCGAGGTCACGCCCCTGCCCGAGGAGGACAAGGGCGCCTGGCTGCAGGAGCTCGTCGACGACGCCTGCGCCAAGGGCGCTGCGGTCGTGAACGCCCGCGGCGGCGAGCGAGCGGGCACGCTCTACTTCCCCGCGGTGCTCTACCCCGTGAGCAAGGACGCGCGGGTCTACGCCGAGGAGCAGTTCGGCCCGATCGTGCCGATCGTGCCCTTCGACGAGGTGTCCGAGGTCCAGCGCGCGATCGCCGAGAGCCCCTACGGACAGCAGATCAGCCTGTTCGGCAAGGACCCCGCGACGCTCGGGCCCTTGATCGACGCCCTCGCCAACCAGGTGTGCCGGATCAACCTCAACCGCCAGTGCCAGCGCGGCCCCGACGTGTTCCCCTTCGCCGGCCGCAAGCGCTCGGCCGAGGGGGTGCTGTCGGTGACCGAGGCGCTGGACGCCTTCTCGCTCCCCTGCCTGGTCGCCGCCGGCGAGGGCGAGGGCCGGGCGCTGGTCGAGCAGCTCCTGGCCGAGGGCAGCTCGACCTTCGTGCGCAAGCCCGGCTAGCCGTGCCCCTGGGGGATTGGGGACCCGTCCGGGTCAAGATCTGCTGCGTGCAGAGCCGCGGCGAGGCCGAGCTCGCCGCGCGCCTCGGCGCCGACGCGATCGGCCTGGTCGGGCCGATGCCCAGCGGAATGGGCGTGATCCCCCTCGCGCGGATCGCCGAGATCGCGCGCGCCGCGCCGCCCGACCTCGCGACCTTCCTGCTGACCAGCGAGACCAGCGCGGCCGGGATCCTGGCCCAGCAACGCCGGGTCGGCGCCAGCGCGCTCCAGCTGGTGGACCGCCCCCGGCCCGGGACGCACGCCGAGCTGCGCGCGGCGCTCCCCGGGGTGCGCTTGGTCCAGGTGGTGCACGTGACCGGGCCGGAGTCGCTCGAGGAGGCGCGCGAGCACCTGGCCGATGGGGTCGACGCGCTCCTGCTCGACTCGGGCAACCCCCAGGCCGCCGTCAAGGAGCTGGGCGGGACGGGCCGCGTTCACGACTGGGAGCTCAGCCGCCAGATCCGCGACGAGGCCGCGGAGGAAGGGGTGCCGGTGTTCCTGGCCGGCGGGCTCGGTCCCGACAACGTCGCGGCCGCCGTGGCGGCCGTCCGGCCCTACGGCGTGGACGTGTGCTCGCGCCTGCGCGACAACCAGGCGGGCGCCCTCTCGGCGGAGACCACCGCGCGCTTCATCGCCGCGGCTCGCGGGGGTGGAGCTGCTTAGGGTGGGCGGAGGGGTCCCCTTGCGCGAGTCCGCCATTCGCCAGCGCTTCGCCCCCAATTTTCGGTGGCCCGCTTCGCGGGCCTCGTCGCCTGCGGCGACAAGGAATGCGCTCGGACAGGCCTGCATGAGCCTAGAGCTTCCTGCACGACTCGCCCGGCCTGTCCTCCCGATTCCCGGCAGTCTTTTCATCGCATCACGGGATCTGGACGCCACCAGAGGAGTTAGCGCCGGCACCCGCCTTGCCCGTCGTCGGCCATGATGACCCGCCCGTGGATCGCCGCCCTGGCGCTCTCGCTCTGCCTGCTCCCCGCCCAGGGGAGCAGCGTCCGCCCCCTGACCTTGGGGGAGCTCTGCGCCCACGCCGCCACGATCCAGCGGGTGCGGGTTCGCTCGGCGACCTCGTCCTGGGGCGTGCACCTGGGCCAGCGCGCGATCGTGACGACCCTCGAGCTGGACGTGCTCGAGCTGGTCGCGGGTGCGCCGGTGCCGCGTCTGCAGGTGTTCGGCGGCCAGGTCGGCCCCGAGCGAATGGTCCTCAGCGGCCAGCCCGAGCTCGCGCCTGGGGAGGAGCTGCTGCTCTTCCTGCACGGGGCGCCGACCTACTGCCCTTACCTGGGTCTGTGGCAGGGCGTGTTCCGGCTGAGCCCAGCCGGCGCGAGCAGCGCGGGGCGGAGCGTGCTCGACGTGTCGCGCCTGGGTCAGCTCCACTGGGTGCGCGACAACGAGCCGCCCCTGCCGGTCTCGGACTTCTTGGCCGAGGTTCGCCGGCTGCGAGCCGAGGTCGACGCGCGCCGCGCCGAGTGGGAGGCCGCCGGGGTCGAGCTCGAGCCGGGCGAGGCCGGACGGCTCGAGAAGCCGCTGGAGAGCCAGCCCTTGGAGAGCCAGCCGCTGGACAAGGCCCACCCCCTCGAGAAGGGGGAGCCGCGATGAAGAGGTCGAGCCTGGCGATCCTGGCGATCCTGCTGCTCGGCGGCGGGGTGTCCTGGGGCTATCGGACCAACGGGGTGCGCTGGCCGGGCGGCGTAGCGCACCTCCGAATCGACACCACGAACTTCCCGGTCGGCTCCAGCGACCACGCCGCGCTGGTCGCGGCGATCGAGGACTGGAACGCGGTCTCCGGCAGCGAGCTGGTCTTCACCCACGAAGGGCGAGACGACGCGGGCGCCCACGACCACAGCGACGGGCGCAACGGGATCGACCTCTCGAGCGCCGTGCAGCCGAGCGTGCTGGGGGTCACGACCTGGACCTCCAGCAACGGGCTCCTGGTCGAGGCCGACGTGCTCTTCCGCGCCAACGTGCGCTGGTCGAGCGACGGCAACCCCCTGATCGCCGAGCACGACCTGGGCTCGACGGCGCGCCACGAGCTCGGACACGCCCTCGGCCTGGACCACAGCGAGCTCGACTGCGACCAGGCGCTGATGGGCGCCCAGTGCGGCTACCCGGGCCGGATCCGGCCGATCCGCGCCGACGACGAGGCGGGCGCGCGCAGCCTCTACCCGGGCACCTCGCGCAGCCCCGGGAGCCTGCCTCCGCGTCGGGTGGACTGGGCGCTCAGCGGCGCCAGCGCGAGCGCGTCCCGCGTCCAGCCGGGGGCGACGCTCTCGCTCAGCTGGACGCTGCTCAACGCCGGGGCCGCGGCGGGCCCGCGCCCGCCGATGCGGATCCTGCTCTCGCCCAACCGCGGGCTGGGTCCCCAGGACACGCTCTTGCTGGACGTGCCGGCGCGGAGCACGCAGCTCCAGCCGGCCAACGCGCTGACGCTGACCCAGACCCTGCGCTTGCCCGCCAGCGTGACGCCCGGCAGCTACTGGATCGGCGTCGTGGCCGACCCCGCCGACGCGGACGCGGAGGGCGACGAGAGCAACAACGCCACGGCGACCCAGCTCGAGGTCGTCGCGAGCGCGGGGGGCGGGGCGCAGGTCGACTGGGTGGTCAAGGACGTGGCCCTCTCGCCCCGCCAGGCGGCGCCAGGCGACGAGCTGACCCTCAGCTGGCGGGTCGAGAACGCCGGGGGCGCGACGGCGCAGGGCGTCCCCGAGGTCGTGATCTACCGCTCGGACAACCAGAGCATCACGAGCGCCGACGTGCGGCTCGCGACGCGCTCCGCCCGCAGCGGCAGCTTCGCCCCCGGCGCCGGCTACCGCGACCAGGTCAAGCTGAGGATCAACGCCAGCGGGACCTTCCACGTCGGCCCCTACGTCGACCCCCAGAACCGCGCGCTCGAGGCGAGCGAGCGCAACAACGCCGCCAGCCAGAGCGTGACCCTGGGCAGCGGGAAGGGCTGCGCGCTGAGCGAGCCCGAGCGAGCGCCCCTGCCGCTGGGGTTCCTGGTCCTGGTCGCTGCCTTGGGCTGGCTGCGCGTTCGCGCGCGGACCTAGCCTCCTCAGCGAGCAAGGACGAGCGTCCGCTGGGCGCCCCGGCGCCCCGGGGGCCAGTATGATCCCGGCCATATGCGACGCAAACGACGCAAGACCGAGGGCCCGCGGCGGAAGCGGCGGGCCGACGGCAGCTCGCCGCGGGTGACCGTGGTGCGGGGCTTCTCGCCCCCGGATCAGCCACTCCTCTGGCAGCGCCTGGAGGAGCTCTCGCTCCAGGTCGCGCAGGCGCCGCGCGACCCCGCCTTGCGGGACGAGCGCTCCGCCCTGCGCCTGCGCCTCGACGACGCGGTCGGCGCGCACGAGGACGTGCGGGCCTGGCTCGAGATCGCCCCGCAGGCCGCGAGCGCGCACCACCGGCGCGGCGAGGTCTTGACGCACCTCGACGACCCCGCGGGGGCGCGCGACGCCTTCGCCCGGGCGGTGGCCCTCGAGCCGGCGGAGCCGCGGCACCACGACGCGCTGGCCCAGGCCATGGCGGAGATGGGAGATCACCGCAGCGCGCTCGCCAGCTACGACCGGGCCGTCGCCCTCCAGAAGCAGGCCGACACCCCGCGCCAAGGCACCTTGGCGGGGCGCGCGCGCACCCGCCTCGCCCTCGGCGACACCGACGGGGCGCTGGCGGACCTCGACCTGGCCTGCGGCCTCGAGCAGCGGGACGCCGAGGTGGCGGCCCTCCTCGCCCGCGCCGAGGTTCGCTTGGCGCGGCACGAGCCGAGCGAGGCCATCGAGGACCTCACGCAGGCCCTCGACCTCGACCTCAGCGACCACCGCCAGGCCGAGGTGCTCACCCAGCGCGCCGACGCCCGCCTCCAGGGCGGAGACGTCGTCGGCGCCCGGGCCGACCTCGACCGCGCGATCGCGCTCGAGCCGCGCCACGGCGGAGCCCTGCTCCAGCGCGGTGAGCTGCGGGTGTCGCTCGGCGAGCACGAGGGCGGGCGGGTCGACCTCTCGCTGGCCGCCGCGAGCGACGGAGAGCTGCGGCCCGCCGCGCTCATCGCCCGGGCCGGCTCTTATCGCGAGCAGGGTCAGTGGGGCCAGGCGCGGGCCTGCCTCGACGAGGCCTTCGTGCTCGAGCCCGAGTCGAGCCAGGCCCTGCGCGAGCGGGGGCTGCTGCGCATGGCGCAGGGCGACCCCTCGGGCGCGCTCTCCGACTTCGAGCGCGCGGTGGCGCTCTCCCCGGACGACTACCTCTCCCGGATCGAGCGCGGGATCGCGCGCTGGCGCACGGGCGATCGTCGCGGCGCCTTGAGCGACGTGGACCGCGCGGTGGCGCTGGCGCCTTATCGCTCCGAGACCTACGGCGCGCGCGCCAGCGTGCTCTTCGAGTCCAGTCGGCTGGAGGAGGCCGCCGCCGACCTCGACCGCGCGGTCGAGCTCGATCCGCGCAACGCCCTGGCCCGGATCGGCCGGGCCAAGGTCTATCGCGCCCTGGACAAGGCCGCCGAGGCGCGGGCCGACCTGGACCGCGCGATCGCGCTGGCCCCCGAGTCCGCCGAGGCCTACTACGTGCGCGGCGCGGCGCGCGAGGCAGACGGAGACGTCGAGGGCGCGCTGGCCGACTACACCCACGCCCTCGAGCTCGACGAAGAGTACGGGCTGGCCCTCGAGGCTCGCGGGCGCCGGCTGTGGGCCAAGGGCGACGCGCGCGGGGCGGCGCACGACCTCGAGCGCGCGGCCTTCCTCAGCCCCGGCGACCCTAGCCCGCGGGCGGCCCTGGGCGCGCTCTGCTGCGAGGTGGGCGACTTCACCCGGGCGGGCGAGCAGTGCGCCCGCGCCGTGCTCACGGTCCTCGACCACCTGGTCGTCGACGTCCCCGGCCTCGCCCAGCGCGTCGCT
>CALDQK010000910.1 GCA_937911525.1 uncultured bacterium | reverse complement strand
GCTTGAGTGGGCGGAGTTCGCGGGCAATCGATACGGCACCCCTCGCGCGCAGGTCCACGCCCACCGGATGGCGGGAACGCCGGTGCTGTTGGAAATCGAGGTGCAAGGGGCCCGTCAAGTGCGCGAAGCCGAGCCCGACGCCTTCCGCGAGGTCTACCAGCACTTCGCGCCCGAGCTCTTCCTCTTCCTGCGCCGGCTGCTCGGCGAGCGGGCGGCGGCGGAGGACGCGCTCCAGGAGACCTTCGTGCGCCTGCACGGCGCGCGCGAGCGCCTCGACCCCGCGCGGCCCCTGCGCCCCTACCTGCTGCGGATCGCCCGCAACGTGGGGATCGGGCAGCTGCGCCGCCAGCGCAAGCTGATCCGCCTCGACGACGAGCTGGCCCGCCGCCAGCCGGGCGGCGCAGATCCGACCCGGGCCTGCGAGGCGCGCGAGAAGCAGGAGCTGGTCCGGGAGGCGCTCGCCGCCCTCGACCCCGAGCCGCGCTCGGCGCTGCTCCTGCGTCACCACCACGGCCTGAGCATGCGCGAGCTGGGCGACGCCCTCGGCAGCAGCGAGCGCACCGCCCGCACCCGCCTCCGCGAGGCGGCGACCCACTTCGAGCGCGCCCTGCGGGAGCGCGGCGTGTTCGCCCCCGGAGGTGCCCTGTGAGCAGCCCCCACGAGCTCCTCGCCTGGAGCGCCCTCGACCTCCTCGACGACGAGGAGCAGCTGACCTGGGAGACCGCTCGCGAGGCGGAGCCGGCCCTGAGCCTCGAGCGCGAGCGCTACGAGGAGGCCCTCGACGAGGCCGGCCGCCTCGAGCCTGCCGAGGCGTCCCTCGACGACGCCCTCTGGGAGCGGGTCGAGGCGGCGATCACCGAGGCGCAGGCTGCCGAGCTGCAGACTCCCCACACCGGGGAGCCCAAGGTCGAGCTGACCCTCGGCGTGCGCTGCTCCTACTGCCACGACGGGCTGGTCCGCAGCGAGGCTGGCTACTGCGCCTCCTGCCTGGCGCCCCACCACGCCGACTGCTTCCTGGAGCACGGCCGCTGCTCGGTCGCCGGCTGCGACGAGAGCTCGCTGGTGCGCGCTCGCGACGCCGCCGAGCTGAGCCCTCTGCCGCTCAGCCGCGGCAAGCTGCAGAAGGCCGGCTGGACCGCGCTGGCGCTGCTGGTCGGCGTCGTCGGCGCGGCGGCGCTCGCGCTCGAGGTCGGCCACTGGGAGGAGCAGCAGGCCGCCGAGCGCGCGGCCCGACTCGCGCAGCAGCGAGACCGCCTCTTCGCTGAGGCCAGCCGCTTCCCGACCCCCACGAGCTCGGCGACGACCCCGACGCCCCGCGTCGAGGCCACCGAGCGCTGGTACGTCACCGACCAGGCCAGCGGCCCGGGTCCGATCCTGGGCGGCCTGTGCTCGGTGTGGCGAATCGCGAGCGACACGGCCTTCGTCGACCCCGCCGAGCGCTTGGGCCGGACCAGGACCCTCGTGATCCAGACCCCGATCGCCGAGGAGCTGCTGCGCTCGCTCCCCCTGGAGGAGTTCCTCCACGCGGGCGGCGGCCTGGTCCTGCTCGGCGAGGCGCCGATCTCGGACTCGCTCACCCTTCGCCGGCTCTCCCCGGTGATCGACGCCGAGTTCGCTCGACCCTGGGCGCCCCTTCGCCCCCGGGTCCAGGTCATGAGCAAGGGGCACCCCTCGATCCCGCTCCTGAACGCCATGACCCACCACTCCGAGGAGCTGCCCGGGCTGCGCGACGGGGTCCGCGCGGGGGTGCTCCGCCCGGGGGCCGAGCTGATCGCCAGCGACGAGGCCGGCTGGCCCCTGCTCGCGACCTGGAAGATCGGGCGCGGGCGGGCGCTCTACTTTGGCGGGCGCAACCCGGCCCAGGCCTGGAGCAAGAGCCTCGGCCGCCTCGACCGCGATCGGCTGTGGGCCGACCTCGTCGACTGGAGCGGCAGCGGTCGCCGGAGCGCGGCGCCGCCGCGGGACTACTCGGGCGGCGTCGTGAGCGACGCGGACGAGATCTACTGGATCCACGGCGAGGGGCTCGAGGTCGGGCAGGAGCTGGAGCTCCAGCGGGGCTTCGAGCGCCTGGGCCTGGTCCGCGTCGTCCAGCTCCAACGCGGCCTGGCGCAGGTCGTCCCGCTCACGCTGCTGGGCGACGTCCGACCCCAACGCGGAGACCGCGTCGTGGGCGGCGGGATCTCCGAGCAGACCGTCAGCCTGAGTCTGCAGGGGGCGCCCCTCAACGAAGCCCTCACCGCCTTGGCCCGCGAGGCGGGACGCACCGTGCATCTCGCCGAGCCCGTCGTGGCCCGGATCGACTATCGCTGCGTCGACCTGCCCTGGAGCATGGCGCTGGCCGACCTGGCTCGCCTGAGCGGCTGCGTGGTCGAGAGCCGCCCGCACGGGCGCGTCCTGCGGCCGTTGACCAGCGTCGAGCTCCGGCGCGTGGCGGGCCTGAGCGTCGCGGGGCTGGCGCGCCTGCTCGGCGGCTACGGCTGCGTCCGGGTCGAGGTCGCCCCCGACCTGGCCGGCTTCGTCCTGCCCAAGGACGAGGAGTTCGGCGAGCGCGTGACCTGGCGCGCCGGCCTGACGCGGCTCGCCCTCTGGGCCGGCGGCGAGCTCGAGCGCGCGGGCCCCGGTCAGCTGGCCCTCCGCCCCGTGGACGGGACCGAGTGGCTGGGCGGCCTGCCCTTCCGCCGCGGCGAGCGAAACCTGATCGCCGCGACCCGCGCGGCCAAGGCCCCGATCCTGGCCGTGCGCTGGCCCGAGAACCCCGGCCTGCGCGCCAAGCTGGACGAGGTGCTCATGGACCTCCGCCCGCGGATCGACTCCATGGCCCGGGTCGTGATCCTGCGCGCGGGCGAACCCGAGACCGATCTCTGCCGCGCGGTGTTCGGCCCCCGGCTCCCCACCCTCGCCGTGGCCGTGCTCCACCCCACCGGGCAGGTCGTCGACGTCGTGGGCTGGGCCTCCCCCGGCCCCGACGTGCGCGACCAGCTCAAGGACCGTCTGCACGCCATGCTCGAGCGCCTCGACGGCCGCTGAGCGTTGTGGGTTGGGTGAGTGGGCTAGGCGGGTCATAGCGCGTAGGTCCCGTCCGGCATCAGCCACGAGGGCGGGGACGAGACCTGCGAGAATCGGGAGGACAGGGCGAAGGGACTCGTGCAGAAGCGTCGAGGCTCGTGCAGGCCTGTCCGAGCGCATTCCGTGTCGCCGCAGGCGACAGGCCCGCGAAGCGGGCCGCCGAAAAGTGATCGGCCGGCGCGAGCGGGCCTCTCATTTGGCCGCGCCGTACGCCGTGAATGAACCCATTGGCGGCGCTGTGGAACTCGTAGTTCCGCTTTCCGTCCAGGCACCTCAATCCGCCCGACGTCGGGCGCGACTCGCGCAAGAGCGCGTCGAGCTCACGGCGCGGGTCGTGGACGACCGGCAGCTCCGGCAGCGAGAGCGCCTTGCCGCTGGGGTCTCGGAACACCAGCCCCTCCTCGCTCAGCTCCACGCTGAACTTGGCCTGGTGCAGGAAGCGGTGGTGGCGGCGGCAGATCAGGGCCAGGTTGTCGAGCTTGGTCTCTCCGCCCGCGAGCCACGGCTTCAGGTGGTGCGCCTCCAGGAAGGCGCGCGCGCCGCAGCCGGGGAACTGACAGGCCTCCCCGTCGCGAAGCCCCAGCGCGCGGCGCAGGCGAGGCGGCACGACCCGGTGGCGGCGCCCGACGTCGAGGACCTCACCCTGGGCGTCGGTCAGGACGGGCTGCACGACCGCGTCGCAGGTCCACTGCTGCACGAGCGCGGGGCTGAGGTGGCAGCGGTTCGCCATGGTCCCCGTGAGCGTGTCGGCCGAGACGGTTAGCAGCACCTCGCCCGGCTTGCCTGGCTGAGCGCAGCTGCGGTGCTCGAGGTAGTGCTCGAACACCGCCACGAACCCGTCGGCCATGCCAGCCGCGGGCCTAAGTCCAGGCGTCCAAGGCGATCCCGCAGGATCGCCGACCCGCCGCGGCCCGTTGGAGCCGGTGGGATCCGCCGCGGAGCCGGCGACGATCCCAGGCTCTTCTTCGGCCCCCTCTCCGGCCGCGGCCTCGCCCTCGGCGTCCCTGGCTTCGCCGGTGGCCTCCCCTTGGCTGGACTTCGCTTGCGCCTCGGTCTCCAGCTCCTCCAGCGTCTCGACGAGCTCGTCGACGGGCTGGGGGGCGCGCCGCCGCCTCTTGACCAGGTCCTCCAGCGCGCACTCGACGACGCCCAGGACGCGGGCCGCGACGTCGCTGGGGAGGAAGCACTGGATCACGGTCATTCCGCCCGAGAGCTGCTCCACCCGCAGGCCGGTGCGACGCTCGCGCTCGGCGGCGGCCTCGTCGCCGCCCTCGAGGACGTTGCGCGCGCAGCCCAGGACCCGTCGCAGCTGCTCCGTGGTGTGGCAGCGCGCCTGAGTGACCAGCCGCCCTTCGTACTTGGGGTCGGTCACCTCGGGTTTGAGCACGCTGCAGAGCAGCCGCACCTTGGTGTAGCTCAGCTCGCCCCGCGCGAAGGCCTCGTCGACGACGGGGAGGTAGGCCAGCTGTCGGGCGACGCGCACGTGGGTGCGGGCGGTCACCAAGCTGAGGCTGGTCTCGAAGGACAGCCACTCCGCGCAGGTCGGCCAGCCCTCCCACACCTTCGCGGCGTCGAGCAGCCGGAGCAGGGTCAGCCGCTGCTGCAGCGTCACCGTCTCGAGCGACGTGAGGGTCAGGAAACGCTCTCGCAGCGCGTCGCGCTGCGCTGGCGTGAGCGCCTCCGCTTCCTCGCGAACGTGGAGCGGGATCGGAATGTCCTCGGGTTTGGCTTGCATGACACCTCTGTAGTGACTGCGAACGAAACCCAAACCTACGAGGCGGGTCCGACAGGCCCGCGCGCGCTCGCCCACGGGCTCGCAAGTGCTTTGGCGTCGACCTGGGCAGCGCTCCCGGGGTCGGGCCGGTAGCGTGGTCGGCTCTGCCGCTGGAGCTCCCATGACCTACCGCTGCTGCGCGATCGCCCTCTGCGCGCTGATCACGACCGCCTCCGCCCAGTCCGCCGACGAGGACGACGCGGCCTGGCCCCCCGTCAAGTGCCGCGAGGCGATCTTCGGCGACGACGATCGGCGCGCGGCTCGCGGGATCTACGAGCTGCTCCAGGCGAAGGCGAGCGTCGACGACGAGCTGCAGGGGCGAGTGCGCGAGCTCCTGGGCGACCCCCAGCGCGACAAGGGACTGCGCAAGCTCTGTGGGGGCCTGCTCTGCCGCGTCGGCGGCGAGGCCAACGTCGCCGCGGTGCTCGCGGTCGTGCGCCAGACCAAGGACGACAACCTGCGCCTGGTCATCGCCGCCCGGCTGCGCGAGGCCGAGCTCACTCCGGCGCAGGCTCGCGCGCTGATCGGCGACCTCGCCACCCCCAACGCGCGTCTGCGCGAGCAGCTGGCGGGCGTGTTGGGCGCGCAGGGTCGGGTGCTCCCCGCAGAAGCGCAGGCGGCCTTGGTCCAGCTCCTCGGCCAGGACCAGGACCTCCGCGTGCGCCAGGCCGCGGTCACGGCCCTGGGGAAGCTCGGGACCGACGAGGCAAGAGCAGAGCTCGAACGCCAGCTCGGCGAGAAGCACCCCCCCTACGTTCTAGGAGCCCTGCTGAGCGCCCTCGGCGAGCAGCGGGACCTCGAGCTCGAGACCCTGCGGCGCCTGGCGGCCCTGGTCACGGACCCCGCCTCGCGCCGGTTCCAGGTCGAGGCGACGCGCGCCCTGGCCAAGCAGAAGGCCAAGGCGGCCCCGGTGGTCCAGGCCCTCGTCGCCGTGCTCAGCGAAATGAGCAGGCCCTACTGGGGCGCGCAGAGCCGCCGCCCCGAGGACCCGACCTTGCGCGCCCAGCTGGTCCAGCTCTTCGGCGAGATCGGGCCGGCGGCGGGCGAGGCGGCCGCGCCCGCCCTGGCCGCCAGCGTGCGCAACGGCGAGCCCACCGGCCGCAGCTACCCTCCCCCGCCGCGCTGGAGCAACACGCTCTATCACCCCGCTTGGAAGGTGTTCCCCAAGCTCGGGCCTCAGGCCGTCGTCCACGTGGTCCAGTTCCTCTCCCGCCGGGACCTGTTCCTCCTCCACAAGACCTGCGAGTGCCTGCTGGAGTTCGAGCCGAGCGCGCTGGGCGCCGCCAGCAAGGAGCTGCTGGCCGCCTTGCCCCCCGCGCTGACCCACCCCGACCGCACTCTGCGGCGCCGCGCGGCGGAGGTGCTGGCTCGGCTGGGGACGCTCGCCGCGCCGCTGCGTCCCTTGCTCGAGCAGCGCCTCCTGGCCGAGCGCTACGCCGAGGTGCGCCTCGCGCTGCAGCTCGCCGAGGCGGCCGCGCTCGGTCGCGAGACCCGCGACCTCGCCGCCCGCCTGCAGGAGCTCACCCAGGGCCACGAATACGAGTCCTGGCGGCTCAGCCCCGACGGCCCGGGTCCGCTTCGCCCGCACTACCCGCTGCGTCCGGGGAAGGCGGCGAAGCTCTTCGCCCTCGACACGACCCGGCCCTCGGCGATCAACGCGCCCCTCTTCGAGGACTACGACGGCGTGGCCAAGCGCCTCGAGGCCCTGGACTGGCTGCCCGAGCGCTCGCCCTCGCTCCACCACACGCTGATCTTCAGCCACCTCCGCCCCGCGGTCCCCGTTCACACGCTGGAGGACGTCGCCTACCTGCATCACTGGGTCCGCCGCAAGATCGTGGAGGTCCCCCTGAGCGTGCTGGAGCGCCACTTCGGGGAGCGGCTCTACCTCGGCGACCTCGTCCAGACCGACGGCTACCGAGGGACCGAGACCTTCATCGTCGCCGAGCGCAAGAACGCCGCCGGCCGCTGGGAGCTCCGCCTCGTCGACCCCTACCGGGTGGAGTACTACGCCACTCCGCCCAGCTACCTGACCTACCCGGACGTGGTGCCCAGCCTGAGCTTCTGGGACCAATATCAGGTGGAGTGCATTCCGCTCTCGCACGCCTGGGTGCGCAAGCAGCTGCAGGGGCGAACGCTCACGATCGAGGGCCAGGACTACCAGCTCGAGCCCAAGCAGCTCGAGCTGCTGAAGGAGAGCAAGCAGCGGCTCTACGTGCACCCCGGCGCTCAGACGCTCTACTTCATGGACCCCGCCAAGGTCGACCGCGGCGCCCCGATCGGGGCCAAGCTCGAGCCGGAGAAGGGGCGCTAGACCCCCGGCTCCCAGCTCAGCTTGCGGGCCCAGCCCTCGTCGCCCTCGCGGAAGGCGATGAAGGCCTCCGCGACCTCGCGCCGCTTGAGGGGGTCGGTGCACACCCAGGGGTGGGCGTCGCCCTCGAGCCGGCGCTCGAGGACCCAGCCGACCTCGTCGAAGAGGGCGGCCTGGAGGAAGCGCTCTGGGCCGCGGGAGAGGACGAGGTAGGGCACGTCCACGACGTTCATGGACTTCAGCTCGCGCCGGATCGTGTCGGGGTCCGGCTCGAGCAGGATCGAGCCCTGGAAGCGGGTCAGCCAGCACTCGGCCTCTGGCGCCCAGCCTTGGGGCCAGAAGAGCTCGCCCTCCTGGGGGTCGAAGGCGACCAGCCCGCGGGCCTCGCACTCCTCCACGAAGGTCGCCGCGACCTCGCCGGCCTGCGCCAGGGGGAAGCGGCAAGCCAGGCAGCCGCTCAGCTCGACCTCGGAGTCGGGGTGCGCCTCGGCGAGCGCGGCGGCGAGCTCGCTCAGGGCGGCGGGCGCCTCGGACTCGGCGGCGAGCTCGGCGGCTCGGCGAGCAGCGGACTCGGCGTCGAGGGCCTCGGCGGCGGGCCAGGCCAGCAACTGGTAGCGGTCGGTCACGGTCCCTCTTCGTGGTCTGGTTCCGTGGCCCTGTTTTACGAGACCCTCCCTTCACAGGCGCGACTGGGTGGATAGCTTCTGCGGCTGATGAGCGCCTCGATCGAGTTGAGCCCCGCCGAGCAGCGACGGGGTCGTCTGTGCGCGATCGCCAGCCACCCCTTCTCCATGGTCTACCGGATGGCGATCGTGGGCACGCTGGCGACCCAGGCCCTGGTGACCCTGGGCGCCTCGGCCACCGCGGTCGGGGCGCACGCCGGCCTGGTCTCCTTCGCGACCCTGATCCAGCTCCCCTCGCTGCGTCTGCTCTCGCGGATCGAGAAGCGCCAGCTCCTGCTCTGGACGCAGATCGCGGGGCTCGTGACCGGGCTGCCGCTGGTGGCCTTCGGCTGGCTGGCCGGCTTGGACTCCGGGCTGGCGGTCCCGCTGGCCCTGGTCAGCCTGGCCCTGACGACCCTGGCGCTGACCTCCGGCAGCGCCGCCTGGTGGCCGCTCCTGCACGGCTTCGTGCCGCGCTCGGGGACGGCGCGCTTCTTCGCCGCCCTGCGCAGCCTGTGGCACCTGACCCTGATCGCGTTCTTCCTCGGCTCCGCCTGGTGGCTGAAGGAGCACCCCGCCCACTTCGGGGCGCTCTTCGGCGTGGCCTGGCTGTGCGGGCTGATCCGCGCCCTGACCTTCCTGGTCTTCCCCGAGCGGCCCGAGGGCCACGTCGAGCAGCCCCGCGACGCCTTCGCGCGGATGCGCTCCTCGCCGCGCCTGCGCCGCTACCTGCGCGGCGTGACCTTCGACCAGATCGGCTACCGGGCTCTGCCCCCCTTCGCGGTCCTGCTCCTGCGCCGCGAGGCAGGCCTGAGCGAGGCCGAGGTCCTGGGGCTGACGCTCTCGCTCTACACCGGGGGCCTGCTCGCGCTCCTGCCCGCGGGTTGGCTGAGCGATCGGGTCGGGCCGCGCCCGGTCCTGAAGGCGAGCTGCTGGCTGCGGGCGGCGGTCGTCGCGGGCCTGGCGGGCTCGGTCCTCGTCTGCGAGGGGACTTCCCTGCTAGTCGTGTTCTGCGCGCTCTTCCTGGCCTGGGCCTTCCTGACCTCGGCCTTCGGCGTGGCCGAGGTCAAGGTGCTCTTCCAGCTCGCGGGCGACGCCTCGCCCACGGGCGTGATCGTGACCTCGGTCGTGATCCGGAGCGTGGTCGCGGGGGCCGTGGCCCTCGCGATCGGGGTCGGGATCGACGCCGCGCTGGCCGCTGAGCTGCTGCCGAACCTCTCGCTCTACGTCGGGGTGTTCCTCGTGTTGGCCACGCTCCAGGCCGGCGCGGCGCTGCCGCTCACGCGACTCGACCTCGCGGCGGAGGTGTCTCCCTAGCCCTGAAGCGTCACCAGAATCTGGGCGTTTCGAGCTAGAGGGCGCTTGGCA
>CALDQK010000909.1 GCA_937911525.1 uncultured bacterium | reverse complement strand
GGGGGTCGCGCTGAAGCGGGCGGCGCCCCCGCCCGCGAGGGCGAGGAGCGCGAGCGCCGCGAGCGCCGCGAGCGCCGGGGAGCTGCGGCGCGGCGCCGACTTCGCCGCCAGCCAGGCCTCCAGGTCCTCGGCGACGCTCCCGGCCGAGGGAGGGCGCTCGAGGGGGTCCTTGGCCAGGCAGCGCTGGAGCACCCTCCAGAGCGACTCCGGCACCCCTGGAATCGGGGCGGGAGGATCGGCCACCACCGCGGCCAGGGTCTCGAGGAGCGAGCGACCCCGGAAGGGCGGGCGCGCGGCGAGGCTGGCGTAGAGGAGCGCGCCGAGGCCATAGACGTCGCTGCGGACGCCGGCTCGTTCGCCGCGGGCCTGCTCGGGCGACATGTAGCCCGGAGTGCCCAGGACCGTCCCGCTCGCGGTGAGGGTCTCGTCCTTGACCTGCCGAGCCAGGCCGAAGTCGGCGAGGAGGGGGCGCCCTTCGCCGTCGAGGAGCACGTTCTCGGGCTTGAGGTCCCGGTGGAGGATCCCGCTGCGGTGGGCTGCCTCGAGGCCGCGCGCGACCTGGGATACGAGCAGGGCGGCTGGGGCGGGGTCGAGCGGGGTCAGGCGCAGGCGCCCGGCCAGGCTCCCGCCCTCGGCCAGCGCGGTGGCCAGGAAGGGTCGGCCCTGGTCGCTCCCGTGCTCGAACACGGGCAGGACGTGCGGGTGGACCAGCGAGCTGGCAGCCTCGATCTCGCGCAGGAAGCGGGCTCGATCCTCGGAGCCGGCGAGTCCATGGAGCAGCTTGAGCGCCACCTCACGGCCCGAGCGGGTGTCGGTCGCGCGGTAGACCGCGCCCATTCCGCCTCGGCCGAGCTCGCCCTCCAATCGGTAAGGACCGACCTGCTCGCCCACGCGCGACCTACCAGACGAGGGGGATCAGGCGCTTGCGGGTCGCGGCGAACTCGGGCCAGCCCGGGATGCCCATGAGCATCTCCTCCTCGACCTTGATCCGCCAACACACCGCAGGCGCGAAGAGCCCGAACAGGAGCAGGGCGGCCCAGGGGTTGAAGAACACGAGCAGGAAGCCGAGGTGCGCGCTCAGCATGCCCGTGTAGGCCGGGTGGCGCAGGAGGGTGTAGGGCCCGGAGCTGACGACCTGGTGCTCCTCTTGTTGGCGCACGCGGTGCGAGTAGAAGCGCCCCAGGGTGCGGATCGCCCACAGGCGGAACCCGACGCCGAGCACGTAGATCGTGAGCCCCAGGGCCGGGAGGAACAGCGCGGGCAGCCCGGGGAGGTGCTGCGCCAGCGAGTAGCTCGGCAGCCCCAGGGCCGCGGCGACCGTCAGGAAGCGGCCCGCGGCGTAGACCTCCAGCGTGCCCTTGTCGCGGCGGGTCTCCTTCTGGTCGACCTCGCCCGCGGCGACCTTGCCCTCGACCGCCAGCCAGAGCAGGTAGAGCGCGATCTGCGCCACGCCGATCCCGAACGCGACGCCGCTCCACTGGCGCAGCTGGTAGACCGCCAAGCCGACGATCGTCAGCACGAAGCCGCCCGAGAGGATCAGGGGCAGGGCGCCCTGGAGGCTTCCCTTGCCGGGGGCGGCGGGCTCGGGGCCGGGGGGCTGCTCGGCGGGGTCTTCGCTCACGCGAGCACGCTACCAGACCCGGCGGCCGCGAGACTCGGCTACCAGACGCCAGGGATCCAGCGCTTGACCCGCTGCGCGTAGTCGGCGTAGTCGGGGTCGGCGCGCAGGGCCCGATCCTCCAGCACGGTCCGATAGACCACCGCCGGCAGCCAGGCCAGGGTCCAGGCGCCGGCCGCCCAGGGGTTCATGAACACGAGCGGGATACCGGCGTGCGCGATCAGGGTCCCCACGTAGGCTGGGTGGCGGATCCAGCCGTAGATCCCCCGCTCGACGACCTCGCTCGGGATCCGGATCCGGTGCGAGTAGTGCTCGCCGAGGGTCACGACCCCCGCGGCGCGGATCGCGATCCCCAGGACCAGCAGCGCGATCCCCAGCAGGCCCGGCCAGAGCGCCGTGACGCCGCCGCCCAGGAGCGCGCCGAGGAGCAGGAGCACCTTGGCCGTCGCGGCCAGCTCCATGGAGCCGCCGTCGAGGTTGGCCTCCTCCTTGCCCAGCTCGGCGACCGAGACGCGCGACTCCCAGGCCATCCAGCTGACGTAGAGCGCGACCCCGCCGCCGCCGATCGCCCACTCCTCGGCGCGCTCGAAGCGCGTCAGCCGCCACACCAGCGGGCCGCCGAGCCCGGCGACAGCCAGGGCGGTGATCGTCAGCGCGCGGGCGCGGCTAGCCATGGTCTCTCCTTCCGCGGGCGTTCAGCGGGGTCGCGCTCGGTGCAGGCGACCGGCGTCCTCGTAGCCCGGGGGTGGTCGAGGCGGGCCAGCGCCTCGGCCTCACGGGCGAAGCGTCGGCGCGAGCGCTCGTCGGCGCCGCGACCGCTGTGCAGGAGCTTGATCGCGACCTCCTCACCGCGGGGGCCCTGGCCGTGCAGGACGACCCCAGCCCCTCCGCGGCCCAGCTCACCGAGCACCCGATACTGACCCACGCGGTCCACGTCGCGAGCTTAGCTGCTAAGGTCCCCTCCCCGACGCAGACGACGAGGGAGCACCGTGCGGGTCGGACTCTTTGGAGGCAGCTTCAACCCACCCCACGAGGGGCATCTGGCCGTGGCGCGCGCCGTGCGCGACGCGCTGGCGCTGGACGAGGGGATCTTGATCCCGGCCGCCCGCCCGCCGCACAAGCCGGGCGAGCCGGACATGGCCTCGCCCACCGACCGGCTGGCCATGACCCGGGCCGCCGCCGAGAGCGCCGGGTTCCGGGCCGACGGGCTGGAGCTGGCCCGGACCGGGCCCAGCTACTCGATCGACACCGTGCGCGAGCTGCAGGCGCAGCGTCCCGACGACGAGCTCTTCTTCCTGATCGGCGGCGACACGGTCGGCGAGCTGCCGACCTGGAAGGACGCCGCGCAGCTCATGACTGAAGCGGCCTTCGTCCCCGTCAATCGCCCTGGCCACCCGATCGACGAAGGGCTGGCCGCGGTCGCGCGGGAGCTGGGCGAGGGCCTGGCGGCGGGGCTAGCTGAGCGGACGGTCACCATGGAGCCGGTCCCGATCAGCTCGACAGAGATTCGTCGGCGAGTGCTCGCCGGCGAGGAGTGGGAACACCTGGTGCCCCCGGGGGTCGCGGACGTGATCCGGGCCGAGGGGCTGTATGGGAGACGATTCGTGGCAGAACGAGCGACCGTCCGCACGCTGGGCGAACACGCTGGCTCACGCGTTGAGCTGCGCGGCTGGGTCTACAAGTTTCGGGGCAAGGGCAAGATCGCCTTCCTCCACCTCCGCGACGGCAGCGGCGTCGTGCAGTGCGTGCTCAAGCGCGACGACGTGGGGGCCGACGCGATCAAGCAGGTCAAGGAGCTCGGCCAGGAGGGCGCCCTGATCGTGCGCGGCACGGTCAACGAGGACGCCCGCTCCCCGGGCGGCTACGAGATCGCCGCCGACGACGTGGAGGTCGTGTCCGCGGCGGCGGACGAGTATCCGATCGCCCACGTCAGCGACCAGGGGATCGACTTCTTGCTGAGCAAGCGCCACCTCTGGCTCCGCTCCGAGAAGCAACGCGCCGTGATCCGGGTCCGCCACGAGGTCAGCCAGGCGATTCGCGACTTCTTCTACGAGCGCGACTTCGTCAACACCGACGCGCCGGTGTTCACGCCCTCCGCCTGCGAGGGGACGACCAACCTGTTCAAGGTCGACTACTTCGAGGACGAGGCCTACCTCACGCAGAGCGGTCAGCTCTACATGGAGGCCACGGCCATGGCGCACGGCAAGGTCTACTGCTTCGGGCCCACCTTCCGGGCCGAGAAGAGCAAGACCCGCCGGCACCTGACCGAGTTCTGGATGGTCGAGCCCGAGATCGCCTACGGGACCCTCGACGACGCCATGGACCTCGCCGAGGAGTTCCTCGAGTACATCGTCCAGCGCGCGCTGACCCGCTGTAAGGCCGAGCTCGAGATCCTCGAGCGCGACACGACCGCGCTCGAGCGGGTCAAGCGGCCCTTCCCGCGGATCAGCTACGACGAAGCGGCCAAGCTCCTCGCCGACAAGGGGACCGAGTTCAGCTACGGCGACGACTTCGGCGCTCCGGACGAGACCGCGATCAGCGAGCACTTCGACCGCCCGGTCCTGATCCACCGCTACCCGGCCGCGGTCAAGGCCTTCTACATGAAGCCCGACCCCGAGGACCCGAGCAAGGCGCTCTGCGTGGACGTGATCGCCCCCGAGGGCGTGGGCGAGGTGATCGGCGGCGGCGAGCGCGCCACCGACCTCCAGTACCTGATCGACCAGATCAAGGCCCACGAGCTGCCGCAGGAGGCCTTCGAGTGGTATCTCGACCTGCGCCGCTACGGCTCGGTCCCCCACGCCGGCTTCGGCCTGGGCCTCGAGCGCACGGTCGCCTGGATCTGCGGGCGCGAGCACGTCCGCGAGGCGATCCCCTTCCCCCGCACCCTCTACCGCAAGGAGCCCTGAGATGAGCGACGAAGCCGAAGAGCAGCAGGACGAAGAGCCGCGCCGCGGCGGCGGACCGCCGGCGGCGTCGGAGAAGCAGCTGGGCTTCATCGGGGTCCTGCGCGACAAGGTCAAGATCAACGACGCGGACTTCCGCAACCTGATCGAGGACGTCTCGGGCAAGACCGAGCTGGAGGACCTCAACATCGCCGAGGCCAGCGAGCTGATCGACGCCCTCCAGACGGAGGCCCGTGAGCGCGGCGTCAGCCTCGCGGACAAGGCGACCGAGAAGCAGGTCGGGTTCATCAAGACCCTCAAGCGCCGCGCTCACCTGACGGAGGCCGAGTTCAAGCAGGTCCTCCAGGACACCTGCTCGATCGAGTCCCTCGACGAGCTGAGCAAGCGCGACGCCTCGGGCCTGATCGACGAGCTGAAGAAGCTCGCCGACCAGGAGAAGTCGGGCGGTCGGCCGGCGGCCAAGCCGAAGGGCAAGGCCAAGTCGGGCGGCAAGAAGTCCGACGGCCCGCCCGACGGCGGCCAGTGGGTCACCCCGCCCTCGGGCCCGCCCCCGATCGACGACGACGAAGTCCCCTTCTAGACCGTCGCCTTGACCGCGTAGGCGAGCAGCGCCGAGACCGTCCCGATCAGCAGCGTGAAGCCGAAGGTGCCGAAGGCGAGCAGCCGGCGGCGCCGGCGCAGCGCTCGCACGGCGTCCTGCAGGCTGGACAGGGTCTGGCGCAGGCCCTCGGCGAGGCGGTCGAGGGGCATCGACTCGAGCAGGCTGTCGGTCTCGCAGTAGAGGCAGGTCGCGAAGAGGGCCCCGGGCTCGACCTCGAGGGGCGCGCCGCAGCTGCGGCAGCCGGGGGGCTGGCCCTCCTCCTTGGGAGCCCGCGCGCCGAGCGCCGCGCGGAAACCGAGGGTCGTGGCGTTGACGGCCGAGGCCCAGAAGAAGACCCCCGCGCCGGGCAGCAGGAGCGGCAGGGCGACGAAGGCCATCACGTCGGCCTGGGAGCTCCACTCGCTGAGCAGGTTGACCGCGAGCGCGCCGGCGGGGGGCGCGAGCGCGACCGCGCCGAGGGCCGCCAGGGGGACCCAGGCCGGGGCTCCGTCCGCCAGGGCCCGCCAGAGCGGCTCGGCCTGCTGGCGGGCGACGCGCTCCTGGCCGCGCAGGCGCGCGGCCTCCACGTAGTCCGCGGGGATCGGGACCGTGGCGCCGCAGTAGGCGCAGGCGGTCTCAGGCGCCTCGACCAGCGGGGCGCCTCCCCCGCACTCGGGACAGCGCAGCGGGCGGAGGGCGCTCACTTGCCCTCCTTCGCCGCCGCGCGCTCGGCGCGCTCCTTGGCGTCGGCGAAGCCCTGGCACACGCCGAAGCTCAGCCCGACGCCGAGGGTCACCGCGACGACCAGCCCCATCCAGAGCTCGGAGAGCTCGAGCTGGTGCTGGCGCAGCCCGCGGCCAGGGCGGCGGAAGTAGAGCCGCGGCACCAGGGAGCCGAGCCCGAACACGACGCCCGAGAAGGCGAGCAGCAAGCCCTCCATGGACCAGTTGAGCTCGCCGCCGGAGGCGCCGGCGCGAAACCAGAGCGCGCCGAGGACGAGCGCGATCACCAGGTAGAGCGCGTCAGCGAGCGCGCGGGCGCCGTTGTTGACCTGAGGGCCGTATTCCTCCCGGGGCAGGGAGCCGACGAACATCCCGTACCAGCCCAGGGCGACGCGGTTGAAGAGCAGGCCGCCGCTCCCCGCCGCGAGGCCGCACCCCAGCGCCACGACGGCCAGCCCGAGGGGCACCGAGATCAGCCACTGCCACCACTCCTCGGCTTCGTCGAGGGGGGCGGTGATCCCGGACATGATCAGCGCGAGCCCCAGGGTGGCGCCGATCACGGCCCCCCAGCAGAGGCCGAACTCGCGCGCGAAGGCGGCGACGCCCCTGTGGCGGAAGTCCTCGCTCATGGGCGAGCAGGATACGGAACGCCCTCGCCCCGTGCCCGGGCCTCGGCGCGGCTATCGTGGGGCCTCCGAGGTGTCCATGACCCGTAGCATCTTCCTCCTCGCGCTCTGCGCGCTCCCGGCGGCGGCCCAGCCCCGGGACACGGCGAAGCAGCCGCTCTTCGCGAGCGAACACGAGCAAGACCCCGGCGACGCCGATCGCGCCTACGCCGAGGCGCTGGGCTCGAAGCTCGGGCTCGAGGTCTCGCAGGTCCGCGCCCTGCGGCGAGCCGCTTGGGCCGACCCCAGCCGCCCCGAGACCCGCTTCGGCCCCTTCAAGGGGGTCTCCTTCCGGCTGGTCGGCCCCAAGGTCGACGTGCGCGTTCGCCGGCTGCGCTTCAAGGACGTGACCGGCGCCCTGAACCTGATCGAGGGCGGCGTCCAGCCAGGGACGCGCGTTCGAATGGTGCTCGACCAGCGCGGGCGCGACCTGCTCTTCCTCAGCGGGGCCGCCCTCGACGACCCCCAGCGGGCTGGCCAGATCCTGGCCGCGGCGTGGGGGGCTGGCCGCCCGCCGACCCAGCGGGGGAGCATCGCGGTCCTGCCCCCCAGCAAGGACGGCAAGGAGGAGGAGTTCGCCGCGCAGACCCACACCAGCGCGGAGCTCTACCAGAGCATCGCGCGCATGTTCCGGGTCGCGCGTCAGGGCGCCGACGCCGGCAAGAGCAACAACGGCCCCGTCAACTGGACCTTCGCGGACGCGCTCCGCAACGAGCTGCGAGTCGACGTCGGGGGCAAGGTCGACGTCCACGCGATCGTGTCCCCCAAGGGCGTCATGACCGTGGTGCTCACGACCGAGCGCGAGCGGACCGACCGGGAGTGGCGCTATCTCCTCGCCCTGCTCGAGGCGCAGCGGCGCAGCCCCGAGCGGGCCAAGGGCATGGTCGAGCTGCTGCCCCTCCCCCGCTAGTCCGCCGTGCGCTCGCTGCTCGCCGGACTCCTGCTGCTGCTCCTCGCGACCTCGGCGGTCGCGCAGGAAGAGCGCGCGCTGTGGGTCACGCGCTACGACTACCAGAGCGCGGACGACGTGCGCGAGATCTTCGCCAACGCGGCGCGGATCGGCGTGACGCGCGTCCTGTTCCAGGTGCGCGGGAACGCCTCGGTGTGCTACCCGAGCCAGCTCGAGCCCTGGCGCGAGGACCTCGACTCGGAGGGGGGGGCCGAGGGCCCCGGCTTCGACCCCCTCGGCCTCGCCGTCGCGCAGGCCCAGCGCTGGGAGATCCGGCTCGAGGCCTGGATCAACGTGATGCCCCTCTGGAAGGGGACCGGCGCGCCCAAGCGCGAGCGCCACCCCTACCGGCGTCACCCCGAGTGGGTCGTGGTCGGCAGCGACGGCCAGCCGCAGCGCAAGAGCCGCCACTACGTGTGCGCCAACCCGGCGCGAGCGGACGTGCGGGCGCACGTGGCGGCGGTCGCCGCCGAGATCGCCGGCAGCTACGCCGTGGACGGAGTGCACCTCGACTACATCCGCTACGTGCTCGACCTCGAGCACAAGCTCGACTTCTCGCGCGACCCCGTCAGCCTGAAGGCCTTCGGCCAGGACCCCGAGCAGGCCCCCGCGGCCTGGGCCCGCTTCAAAGCCGAGCAGGTGACCCAGACCGTGCGCGAGATCCGGGCCGCCGTGCGGAAGGCGAACCCGCGCGCGCGGCTGACCGCGGCGGTGTTCCCGACCCGCGAGAGCCGCGCCAAGGTCCACCAGGACGTCGAGTGCTGGGTCAAGGAGGGGCTGATCGACGCGCTCTACCCCATGACCTACGCCGACGACGACGCCGAGTTCGAGCGTCGCCTGCGGGAGAGCGTGCCGCTGGGGCGGGCAGCTCAGCGGGACCCGCCCGACCCCGTCCTCTCCGATCCAACCATTCCGGTCGTGCCGGGGGTCGCCGTGTTCCGGCACTCGGATCCGCGCCAGACCCTGCGCCAGATCCAGGCCGTCCGGGCCCACCCCAGCGCGGGCTTTGCCTTGTTCTGCTACGCCTCCTTCTTCCGCTCCGCCGATCGGGCGGAGCTCGCGACCGCCGACGCGCGCCTGCGCCGCGCGCGGATCGAGGCCCTGGCGCAGCTGGCGCCCCAGGGGCAGCTGGCCGAGGTCGAGCGCCTGATCGAGCTCGATCGCGAGGGCGGGCTGGTCGAGCAGGACGAGCTCGCGGCGGCCGTGGCCAGCGTCGGGACGCGCGCGCTCCCCCTCCTGCGGGCCCGGCTGGGCCAGGGCCGCAACCTCTCCTTCGCCCCTCTGCTCGGGCTCGTGGGCGGCGGCGCCGAGGCCTCCCTCCTCCGCGCGCGCTGCGGCGGAGACGACCGGGTCAGCCGGCGCCGCTTCGCGGCGGGGCTGCAGGCTCTGACCCGGGATCCCCAGGGGGTCGTCCCGGTCCTGGTGGCCTGCCTGGAGGAAGCACCAGACGCGCTTCGCGACCGCCCTCAGCTCTTCGCCGCGCTGGCGCGCTACGCGCCGCGCTCCGCGGCCGCGCGCGCGGCCCTGGTCCGGCTCGGCGACGAGGCGGCGGTCGTCGCCGCCCGCTCGGGAGCGGGCTGCGCCCTCCTGCCGCAGCTGCTCGCCTGCGCCGCGCCCGCTCACCCCGAGGCCCCCGCTGCCGTGGCTGCTCTGGCCCGCCTCGCCTCGCCTCCGCTCCAGCCCCTGCTGCGCGCCGTGCTGCGAGCGCACCCCGAGGCCCGCGTCCGCCGCGCCGCCCTCTCGGGGCGCGGCGTCCCCGATCTGGAGCTGCTGGAGCTGGCCCTGGGGGACCCCGACCCGGCGGTGCGCGAGCTGGCGCTGCGGCGGCTGCCGGGCCTGGTGCGAACTCCCTACCCGCAAGCCCCCTCACGCGCCGTCGCCTCTCGCCTGCTGCGCGACCCGCAGCTGCGGCGGGAGATCCGGAGCCTGGTCGAGGATCCGAGCCCCGGCGTGGCCCGAGTCGCCCGCCGCTGGAGCAAGCGGCTGCGGATCCTGCGCCCCGAGCCGCTCCCACCCGCTCGCCTCGCCGCGGCGCTGGCCTCGGTCCGCAGCGGGACCCTCGCCGAGCGCGCCGGGGCCCTGGCGCGGCTCTCCAGCCTCGGGCCCGCGGCCCAGGCCGCGGGCGCGGCGCTGGAGGGGATCGCGCGTGAGCATGGCCTGCCCGCAGAGCTGCGCCCCTCGCTCCTGCGGGCGCTGGGCCAGGTCGGCGACCCGGCGCGCGCCCCCTACCTGGCTCGCGCCCTCGCCGCGCCCGAGCTCGCCATGGACGCTCGCCTGCAAGCCGCGGCCGCGCTGGGGCGCCTGGCGGAGGTCGGCGCGAGCGACGCCGTGGCGGCGATCTGCTCCCAGCTGGACGCCGCCCCTCCCCGCCTCGCGAGCGTGCTCTGCGACGCCCTGCACGGCGTCGCCCCCGCCGCGAGCGCGGCCCTCCCCGCGCTGCGGCGAGCCCTGCGCGAGCGACGCTCCTGGCGCGATCGCGCCCTGCTCTTGCTCGAGGCCATGGGCCCGAGCGCCGCGCCAGCGCTGCCCGAGCTGGTGCAGTGCCTCGGCGCGGCCTCGCCCTACGAGCGGCGCCTGGCGCTGCAGGCCCTGCGGCGCCTCGGCCCGCTCGCGGCGCCGGCGCTGCCGCGGGTGGCGGCCCTGCTCGAGGAGCCTTACGTCGCCGAGGAGGTGCGCTGGGCTTGCCTGGACGCCCTCGAGGCGATCCCTGCGACGGAGACGTGGCGCGCCAGCCAAGGCGCGTTGCGACGACTGCTGAAAGCCTGCGGACAATGAAGGTCCTCGTCACCGGAACCAACGGAACCTTGGCCCCCGAGCTGGTCGCCGCCCTGGAGGCGGCGGGGCACGCCTGCGTCCCGTGGAGGCGCGACGCGGTCGACCCCAACGACGAGGGCGCCTGCGCCGCCTTCCTGGACGAGGTCCAGCCCGACGCCGTGGCGCACCTCGCCCTGGGCGCCGAGCGCTGGGCCGAGCAGCTCGCCGCCTGGTGCGCGGGGCGCGAGCGGCCCTTCCTCTACACCAGCAGCGCCATGGTCTTCGGCAACGAGCCCCAAGGCCCGCACCGGGTGGGCGACGAGCGCTCGGGCACGGACGACTACGGCAAGTACAAGGCGCGCTGCGAGGACCTGATCTCGGCGGCCTGCCCTGGGGGGACCCTGGCGCGGATCGGCTGGCAGATCGGGCTCGAGGCGACCGGCAAGAACGACATGCTGACGCACCTCTGCGCGACCCACGAGCGCGAGGGGCGGATCGAGGCCAGCACCCGCTGGGTGCCGGCCTGTTCCTTCCTGGTCGACACGGCGGCGACCCTGGTCGAGCTGCTCGAGCGGCCCGTCGCCGGGGTGGTGCACCTGGACGCCAACGCCGAGAGCGCCTGGACCTTCTTCCAGCTGGTGCAGGCCCTGCGCGCCGGCCCGGGCGAGGAGCGCTGGAGCGTCGAGCCGAGCGAGGGCTACGTCCACGACCAGCGCCTGCTGGACGACGACCCGAGCCACCCGCGCGTCGCGCCGCTCAGCGCGCGGCTCAGCTTGCAGGAGTAGCGCGGGCGCGCTCAGCGCAGCGAGCGCGGCGGCGTCCAGGCGCGGATCCGGCCCCACACCCGCAGCAGCTGCTCGACCTGGCGCTCGAGGGGGTCGAGGTCGAGCCCCTGCTCCGCCAGCCGCTGCCAGTACTGCGGGAGCAGCCCGGGGTGAGCCAGGCCGCGGGTGTCGACCTCGAGCAGCTCGCCGCGCTCTTGGGCGCGCTTCGCCTTCCGGCCGCGGTGGGTCGGCTTGGAGTGGTTGGTGAACCCGTTCCAGTCCGAGCTCCAGCCGACGCTGATGCGGGTCCGCTGGGCGTCGCTCAGCTCGCTCAGGCAGCGCTTGCCGGGGAACACGCGCGACACGTTGCGCGCCAGGAGGCCCTGCATGAACTTCATCTGGAAGCCGAAGCTGTCCAGGGTGCCCTTGCGGAGTCCGCGCGGGACCTTGACGCTGGGGCGGCGCGGATCGAGGGCCCCGCCGTTGAGCGGGAGCTGGAAGCAGCCGCCCTGGCGGTAGACCTCGACGATCTGCTCGTCGCTGAAGCTGCGCTCGTCGGCGCGGATCGAGCGCGCCCAGCCGTGGGTGACCAGGGGCGGGATCCCCAGCTGGCCCGTGGCCCGCAGCGCGTCGCGCACGCACTCAGGCGACATGTGCGTCAGGTCGACCAGGATCCCGGCCTGCGCCAGCCAGCGCAGCGCGCGCCGCCCCTGATCGCTCAGCCCGCGGGGCCGCTTGCGCAGCCGGCGCCAGGCGCCGCCCATGTTGAGCAGCGGCCCCATGATCCCGGTGTTGATCGCGGCCCCGCCGAACTCGTCGTCCTGGAGGTGGACCAGGGTCATCATCATGACCCCCTGCCGCGCCCAGTAGTCCGCGTCGGCCTGACGGTTGAGCACCCAGCGGGCCCCCTCGATCGCCTGCAGGACCACGATCTTGCGCGTCGTGGTGAGGATCCGCCGCGCCTGGGCCGGGCTCGTGGCCAGGGCGAAGTCGGCCGAGTTCTGGCGCACGAAGAGGCGCACGTGCGCGAGCTGACTCAGGATCAGGGCCCGCGCCTGGGGTCCGTTCTTGGCCCGCTCGGCGGCCATGGCGGCCGCGACCAGGATCCGCACTCCGCTCTGGCGCAGGTAGGGCGCATACATGGTCTGGCGGAGCGTGTGCCGCCAGCTGAGCTTCTTCTTGGGCGTCTCCTCCGCGAGGCCCTCCCCGTAGAGCTCGTAGGGCACGTGCATCGCCGGGTGCGCCTGCCAGTCCACGTGCCCGCGCAGGGGCGGGGTGGGCTGGCTGCTGGGTTGCGCGTAGCTCGTGCCGAGCAGGGGACCCGCGAGCAGGACGAGGGCGAGGAGGGAGTTCCGCATGGGGGGACCTGTGCAAGGCCCGCACCAACGGAGCGCGTGAGGCTTAGCGCGGAGTTGCGGCTCAGGGGGCAGCGGAGGGGCCGCGCCTGAAGAGCTGCTGAAATGCTAGAGCCCGCCCCCCGCGCGCAGATCGGCCTGGCAGTCGGGGCAGAAGTCGGGCGGCCCGCCCCCGGTCAGGGCGATCCCGAGCTGGATCTTCTGGCCGCTCCAGAAGGGGCTGCGGGCGTTCATGACGCAGGGGCTGTTCACGCAGTGCCCCGGGCGGGTCAGGTCGGCGTGGGGCGCCGTCAGCGGGAGCCCGAGGCCGACCAGCCCGAGCAGGTGGCCCGCCTCGTGGACCAGGAGCGCGCCCTCGAGCTCGACCGGGCCGAGGCTGGAGGTCGTCGAGCGGCGGACCTCCTCGGCGAAGACCGCGATCGTGCGCGCGCCGACGCTCAGGCCGAGCTGCGTCTCGTGGCCGTGCTCGTCGGCGCTGCTCGAGCCCGCCAGGTAGAGCACGTCGATCGCGTAGCGGCCCTCTTCGCTGGCGGCGGGGAGGGCGGGGAGGG
>CALDQK010000908.1 GCA_937911525.1 uncultured bacterium | reverse complement strand
CCCGCCTCGACGCCGCCGCCTGGACCAGCCTGGGCGTCCTGCTCCTGCTCTTGACCCCGACCGTCCGCGTCGCCGGGATCCTGGGCGGCTTCGTGCAAGAGAAGAAGAAGACGAGCTCGATCGTGGCCACGGCGGCGCTGCTGGTGTTCATGATCGCGTCCTTGATCTTCACCCCCAACCACGGACCGGCGCTCGAGGAGGGCGGGGCCGCCCCCGTCGGCTCGACCGCGCCGGTCACCTCGGAGGGACAGTGAGCAAGCGCGTCGCGCTGGTGGTCGGAGCCCGACCGAACTACTTCAAGGCCAAGCCGGTGCTCGCGCGCCTCGACGCGCACCCCGAGCTCGAGCCGATCCTGGTCCACACGGGCCAGCACTACGACCCCAGCCTCTACGAGGAGCTCTTCGCCCAGCTCGACCTGCGCGCCCCCGACGTCTACCTGGGCGAGACCGACCGCCGGCTGAGCGTGCCCGACATGATCCAGGCCTTCGCGGCCTGGCTCGAGGAGGCCGAGCCCGCCGCGGTGGCGGTCGTGGGCGACGTCGACTCGACGGTCAGCTCGGCCCTGGCCAGCTACTACGGCAACACGCCCGTGGCGCACATCGAAGCCGGCCTGCGCAGCGGCGACCGCTCGATGCCCGAAGAGATCAACCGGATCGTGACCGACGCCGTCTCGGGCCTGCTCCTCGTCAGCGACCCCGCCGGCGTCGAGAACCTGGCCAAGGAGGGCCGCAGCGGCGACGACGTGATCCTCGTCGGCAACGTGATGATCGACACCCTGCTCGAGCGCCTGCCCGTCGCCCGCCAGACCCCGCTGCCCGCGGCCGTCGAGGCCGCGGTCAAGGAGCCCTTCGCGCTCCTGACCCTGCACCGCCCCGGCAACGTGGACGACCCCGCGCGGCTGAAGGCCTGGTGCGAGGCCTTCGCGCAGGCCGCCCAGCGCCTGCCGGTCGTGTTCCCGGTGCACCCCCGCACCCGCAAGCGCCTCGAGGACGCGGGCCTGTGGGAGGGCCTGAGCGCGACCCCGGGCCTGGTCGCGTGCGAGCCCCTCGGCTACCTCGAGGTGATCCGCCTCCAGGACGCGGCCGCGGTCGTCCTCAGCGACTCGGCCGGGATCACCGAGGAGTCGAGCGTGCTTGGGACCCCGGTCCTGACCCTGCGCCCCAACACCGAGCGCCCGATCACCCTCGAGCACGGGACGGCCGTGCTGGTCGGCGAGCCCGAGGGCGTGGCCGAGTGGCTGGGCAAGGCCCTGGACGGCCCCTACCCGCAGCGGGACGGGATCGAGCTCTGGGACGGGCGCGCGGCCGAGCGAGTGGTCAACGCGCTCGCCGAGTGGATCGGCTAGGAACCCGGCAGGTTCTTCGATTCGCTCGGCGCCGGGAGCGCGGCTGGCTTGACGCTCTCGACCCCGGCGCTCATGAACACGTCGGCCAGGAAGGGGTACATCGCGCGCGGAATGAAGCGCATGACCCACATGCTGAGCGCGTTCATGAAGCCCGTGACCACGTTCCGGCGGCCGGCGAGCATCTTGCGCACGGCGATGTCCGCGCAGGTCGCCGCGCTCATCAGGCCCGCCTCGCCCAGGCCCTTGAGCTTCTGGTTGGCGTGATCCATGAACTCGGTCCGGGTCGGGCCGGGGTTGACCGAGATCGCCTTGACGCCCGTCTTGCGCAGCTCGTAGCCGACGGCCTCGGTCAGGTTCCGCACGTAGGCCTTGGTCGCCGCGTAGACGGCGAAGGTCGGGCAGGGCAGGTAGGCGCCGGTCGAGGCGACGTTCATCACGTAGCCGTGCCGCCGCTCGATCATCTTGGGCAAGAAGAGGTGCATCAGCTGGGTCAGCGCGGTCATGTTGACCTGGAGCATGCCCGCGTAGCGGCTCCAGTCGACGTCGACGAAGTCGAGGTAGGCGCCGAAGCCCGCGTTGTTGACCAGCACGTCGATCGCGAGGTCGCTGCCCTCGGTGGCCGCGAAGAGCGCCTCGGGGGCGGCGGGGTCGGCCAGGTCGCTGGCCACCACCCGCACGTCGACCCCGTGCGCGTCGCGCAGCTCCTGCGCGAGCGCCTCCAGCCGCTCCTCGCGGCGGGCCGTGATCACGAGGTTCGCGCCCTCGCGCGCCAGGCGGCGGGCGAGCTCCGCGCCGATTCCGCTGCTCGCTCCGGTCACCAAAGCGCGCTGGCCGCTAAGTCGTTGCTTCGCCATGTGTCTCTCCTCGAGGGACCGAATGATACGCGCTCTCGTTGCGCATGAGAGACGTTCTCACTCTCATAACATGCCTTACTACTTGCACTTACTGCGGCCTTCCGTAAGTATGCGCCCCCGCCAAGGAGAGAGACTCATGGCCGACTCACTGCAAGAAGCCGTCGCTGACCTGGCCAAGGTCAAGGCCGAGCACCGCGGCATCCTGCGCACCCTCGCCTCGGACGCCGGCATGGCCCCCGAGACGCGCGCGACGCTCATCGACCACCTCTACGACGAGGAGGACGAGCACCTCGCCGAGATCCAGGCCATGAGCCAGGGCGCCCCCGCCGCCTCGGCGGCGGCCGCCGCCGCGCAGTCGGGGCGCGCCTCCCAGCGATCACTCACCGTCGGCTCGCTCCGCAGCAACGAGCCGCCCCGCACCCCCAACCTCGGGAGCCTCCGCCCCCACTGAGGGCGGATCAGGAAGGAAGAACCTCCCATGTCCATGAACGACCAGGGCCCTCTCAACGACGAGCAGTGGAGCCGGATTCGCGAGGAGGTCGTGCGCGAGGCGCGCCGGACCCTCGTCGCCCGCCGCTTCCTCGGCATCTACGGCCCCCTCGGCGCCGGCATCGAGAGCGTCCGCCTCGAGACCTACGCCCCGGACCGCGACGCCGAGATCGACCTGATCGGGCGCCCCGACCCCGACCCCATCGCGGCCGCGTCCGAGACCTACGTGCGCGTCCCGATCCTCTACAAGGACTTCACCCTCCACTGGCGCGAGGTCCGCTTCTCGACCGAGCTCGGCGCGCCCATCGACGCCTCGCGCGCGATCCGCGCCGCCCACTTCGTGGCCGACCGCGAGGACAACCTGCTCTTCAACGGCGAGCCCCGCTTCGGCATCCAGGGCCTGCTCAACGCCGAGGGCCGGCTCAAGGTCGAGCGCAGCGACTGGAGCGACTTCGGCCGCGCCTACCAGGACGTGGTGCGCGCGACCGAGGCCCTGCTCGACAAGAACCACCACCGCCCCTTCGCGCTGGCCGTCTCGGCCCATGACTACGCCGCGCTGATCCGTCAGCGCGAGGGCCAGTTCGCCCCCGAGCTCGACTCGATCCTGCGCCTCTGCGACGACGGGGTCTACACCTCGCCCGTGATCCCTCAGGGCAAGGCCGTCGTGCTCTCGACCGGCGATCAGAACTTCGACATCGCCGTGGCCGAGGACCTGAGCGTGACCTTCCTGGGCGAGAAGGACCAGGACTACCCCTTCCGCGTCTACGAGTGCCTCGTGCTGCGGATCAAGCGCCCGCAGGCGATCTGCACCATCGAGTAGGCGCTACTCCTTCAGCTTGGCCAGCAGCGCGCGGATCGCCTCACGATCGTCGGGGCGGTCCGCGTAGCTCAGCGCCTCCTCCAGCAGGGGGCGAGACTGCGCCGGGGGCAGGATCTTGCAGGAGTGCTTGAGCCACTCGACCAGGACCCGGCGGACCTGGCGGTCCTGGGGGTCCTTGCGCGCCGCGGCCCGCAGCTGGTCGGTGTAGGAGCGCTCGCTCGCGCTGATCGAGAGCTGCTGCCCCTCGACCCGGGCCACGTGCCAGCGCGCCTCGTGGTGCCAGCGGCGCAGGAGCAAGGGGAGCTCGATCCCCTGAATCCGCTTGGCCAGCCGGCGCGCGGTCTCGACCTGCTCGGCCCCCTCGGGGACGTGCTCGAGCGCCATGTAGAGCACCTCGGCCAGGTAGAGCGGGCTCAGGTCGCGCATCGCGTCAGGGTCGAGGCCGAGCTGGGTCAGGGTCGCGTAGTCGCGCGGCACGATCAGGGCCCGCAGCACCTTGGCGCAGTCGCAGGCGGGAGAGCGGCGCTCGAGCGCAGCCAGCGCGTCCGGGTGGCGCCGCGCGACCTCGCGCGGGTCGGTCCCCGGCAGCCCGTGGCGAGCGAAGCCGTGCAGCTGGGCCGCCGTGGCACTGCCGCTGATCGTGCGATCGAGCATCACCTGGGCCAGGGCGTTCTGAAAGCGCTCGCTGCTGCGGCGCCCGCCGTCCAGCACCCCGAGCACCCGCTCCAGCTCGCACAGGTCGTCGAGCTCTTCGGCGCTGGGCCCGCCGCGGATCGCGCTCCACATGGCGGTCAGGCGCTGGGCCATGGCGCGGCTGAGCGCCGGGACGAGCAGGCTCCCGCCCGCGCCCTGGCTGGCCGGCGCGCTGCGCAGCACGCGCTCCAGGCGGCCGAGGCGGGCCCGCAGCAGCAGCCCAGCGACCGCGCTCCAGTCGCGCGCGTGCGCCTCCAGCGCGCGCGTCTTGGCCCCCGCCACCCGGGCGCGCGGGAGCGAGGACCAGCGCTCGACGGCACCCTCCAGCCGCTCGAGGTCGCGCTGGTGCTCGGCCGCGGTGCCCCCGTAGGCGTCGTCGAGGAGGTAGTCGAAGCGCCGCTCGAGGGCCGCCGGCGCGAGGATCACGGCGAGCTCGGCCTCTTCCTCGCCAGCCTGGGCGCCCGCGGTCAAGAAGGCCTGCGGCAAGTGACGCGCCAGGAGGGCCAGGCGCACCCGCCGGACCGCGGCGGCCTCGGGGTAGCTGCGCGCGGCCTCGTCCAGGAGCCGCCACACCGCGGTCAGGTCGCGCTTGGCCTCGCTGGCCAGCACGTCCACGATCAAGTGCGGGAGCTCACGGCTGCCGCGCGCCTGCGCGGCGCGCTTCGAGCCGCGCCGCCGCTCCGCGAGCCGCGCGTGGGCCTCCAGGGTCGCCCGCGCGGAGAGCAGGTCTGGGGAGGGACCGAGCACGCGCTCGACGTGGTCGAGCGCGGCGAGGCGGCGGGTCAGCTCGCCCAGATCGAGCTCGAGGGGCGTCGTAGGGTGCAGCCCGTAGAGGCCTGGCGCCAGCACACGCTCCTGCCAGGCCAGCTCCTCGGCCAGCTCGCTGCGCGCGGCCCGGCGCGGGGCCAGGACCGCCTGGTTCGTGACCAGGGCCACCGTCCCCACCCCGAGCACCAGGGCCAGCCCCACGGCGAGGGGTGAGCGCCGGCTGCGGCGCAGGATCGCGCGCGCCCGCGTCCGCAGACCCGAGCGCGAGGCCGTGACGGGGTCGCCCGTGCGGAAGCGCGCGAGGTCCTCGGCCAGCTCGAGCGCGCTCTGGTAGCGGTGCTCCTGCTCCTTCTCCAGGCACTTGAGCACGACCGCGTCCAGGTCGGCCGGCACGCCGGGCTCGTGGGCGCTCGGCGGCTCGGGGTCCTGGTTCACGATCGCGGTCACGACCTGCAGCAGGCTCTCGCCCAAGAAGGGCACCTCCCCGCTGAGCGCCTGGTAGAGGGTCATCCCCAGCGCGTAGACGTCGCTGCGCTCGTCGATCAGCTCGTGGCTGGCCGAGGCCTGCTCGGGCGGCATGAACACCGGCGTCCCCAGCAGCTGCCCGGAGAGGGTCAGCCGCTCGCGCTCGGCGCTGAGGTCCTTGGCGAGGCCGAAGTCGGTCAGGAGCGCGCGCCCGTCGCGCGCGAGCAGCACGTTCCCCGGCTTGAGGTCGCGGTGCAGGACCCCCTGCTCGTGCGCGTAGTGGACGGCGCGCGCCAGCTCCTCCACGACCCGCGCCGCCTCTCGCGGCGGCAGCGAGCCGTCCCGATCGATCCGCGCCTCGAGGGACTCGCCGTCGATCAGGTCCATCACGAGGAAGGGCTGGCCCTCGTGGACGCCCACCTCGTGGACCGGGACCACGTGCGGATGTCGCAGGCGCGCCACGAGCCGCGCCTCGGCCGCGAAGCGCGCGCGGGCCTTGTCCCCCTGGCGACTGCTGAGCAGCACCTTGAGCGCGACCTCGCGCCCGAGCGTGTCGTGGCGCGCGACGTAGACCGCGCCCATCCCGCCTCGGGCGAGCTCCCTCAGGATCGTGTAGTCACCGAAGTTGCGCCGCACCCGCTGAACCTACTAGGAAGAGCGCGGCTGCGCCGCGCCTTCCTAGATGTTCGGGGAGGGGAGGGCTTTCTCGGGGGCGGGAGGGAGGAGGGTCGGCGCGAAGTCCTAGCGCGACCGACGTCGGATTCTTGGATGGCGCCCGGGAGCGGAAAGTGTGGTGAGGGCGCCCTGTGGAGCCAAGGGCGCACATGGGCCCCAGTTCAGGCGATCCCTACGTTGAAGGTGCCCTTGTAGCCGCTGCCCTGCGCGCTCGTGGCCAGGAGCAGGTGGTCGCCGACGGGCAGGCCGTCGCTGTGCAAGGCTTGGTAAATCGAGTCGTTCGAGTTGCGCACCGAGCGCGTCCCGCGCGCGGCTGAGGACATCCGGAGAAATCTCGCCGCTAGAGGATCGCCCGCTCCGCGCGCGCCTCGGCCACGGCGCAGTAGAGGACCGGGACCACGAACAGGGTCACGAGCTCGACGCACATCCCTCCGAAGGAGGGGATCGCCATCGGGATCATGATGTCGGAGCCGCGCCCGCTCGAGGTCAGGATCGGGACCAGGGCCAGGAGCGTGGTCGCGGTGGTCATCAGGCAGGGCCGGATCCGCCGCAGACCCGCCTCGAGGGTCGCGGCGCGGATCCCTGCCTGTGAGCGGGTCGGGTTCTGGGCGAAGGACTGATCGAGGTAGGTCGCGATCACCACCCCGTCGTCGGTCGCGATCCCGAACAGGGCGATGAACCCGACCCAGATCGCGACCGAGAGGTTGATCGGGTGGACCGAGAAGAGCTCGCGCAGGTCGACGCCGAGCAGCTCGAAGTCGAGGAACCAGGGTTGGCCGTAGAGCCAGATCATCGCGAAGCCCCCGGCCCAGGCGACCGCGATCCCGCTGAACACCAGCAAGGTCGTGCTGACCCGCCCGAACTGGAAGTAGAGGATCACGAAGATCGCGAACAGGGCCACGGGCAGCACGACGCGCAGCTTGCGCTCGGAGCGGAGCTGGTTCTGGTAGCTGCCCGCGAAGCTGTAGCTGACCCCCGCCGGGATCACGAGCTCACCCGACTCGATCTTGGCCGCCAGGAAGGCCTGGCAGTCCTCGACCACGTCCACCTCGGCGGCGCCCTGCCGCTTGTCGAAGAGCACGTAGCCGGTCAGGAAGGTGTCCTCGCTCTTGATCACCTGCGGCCCGCGCACGTAGCGGATCTCGGCCAGCTGCACGAGGGGGATCTGGTGCCCGTCCGGCGTAGGCACGAAGATGTCGCGGATCGCCTCGATCGAGTCGCGCCGCTCGCGCGCGTAGCGGACCCGGACCGGGTAGCGCTCCCGCCCCTCGACGGTGGTGGTGAGCGGGCGCCCGCCGATCGCGACCTCGAGCGCGTCCTGGACCTGGGTGATCTTGAGCCCGTGGCGGGCGATCGCGTCGCGGTCGATCTCGATCTCGACGTAGGGCTTGCCGACGATCCGGTCGGCGACCACCGCCTCGGGCGCGACCGAGGCCACCTCCTTGAGCAGGCGCTCGATGTCGAGGCACACCCGCTCGATGGTCTCGAGGTCGGGGCCCTTGACCTTGACGCCGAGCGGCGCGCGCATCCCGCTCTGGAGCATCACGATCCGGGCCGCGATGGGCTGCAGCTTGGGCGCCGAGGTCGTGCCGGGCACACGCGCGACCCGCACCAGCTCGTCCCAGATGTCGTCCGCCGAGCGGATGTGATCGCGCCACTGGCGGAAGGGCCGCCCCGCGGAGTCCTCGATCAGCTCGCCCGACGCGTCGCGGCGGAACTCACCCGCCTCGGCGTCGTAGGCGAAGCGCCGGCGCCGACCCTCCTCGTCGAGCACGTACTCCGGCTTGTAGTTGACGATCGTCTCGACCATCGAGATCGGCGCCGGGTCGAGGGGCGTCTCGGCCCGGCCCAGCTTGCCCACCACCTGCTCGACCTCGGGCACCGAGGCCATCGCCATGTCGAGCTTCTCGAGCACGTCCTGGGCCTCGCCGATCGAGGCGTGGGGCATCGTGGTCGGCATGTAGAGGTAGCTGCCCTCGTCGAGGGGCGGCATGAACTCCTTGCCCAGGCCCGGGAGGGCGCCCTCGAGCGAGGCCCGCAGCGGGGCCGCGCGCTCACTCTGATAGGCCAACCCGCCCAGGCCCACCAGCGCGGCCATCGCGACCCCGCCCCCGAGGCTGGCGACGAGGTTGGCCGGGGTCGCGGGGAGTCGCTGGAGCAGGAGGGCGCGCCCCGCCTGGTAGCTGGCGATGGCGAGGAACACGCCCAAGCCGAGCAGCGGCGCCCAGGGGAACACGGTCGCCGCGCCCAGCCACACGCTCAGCCCGAACAGGAGCAGCGCGGCCGGCAGGAGCAGAAACAGCTTCTTGTGGTCCAGGCACCAGCGGAGCAGGGCGGGGTAGACGCGCAGGAAGAGGAGGAAGGAGCCGAGCACCCCGCCGATCAGGCCCCCCGTGAAGAGGAGGTTCTTCCCCACCCCCGCGGCGGGGCCCAGGGGCAGCCAGTGCTCGTTGAGGAACCAGACCACCAGCAGGGCCGCCAGCCCGTTGCTGCCCCAGGAGGCGTAGTCCGCGCCCCGCTCGCTGCGCGCCTCGAGGGTCGGGGTCGCCAGGCCGAGGGCGGCCATCACGATCAGGACCAGCCCGGCCGCGACGCTCAGCCAGAGCGCCGCGACCCCGGCCACGAGCAGGGCCAGCGGCCACACGTAGCGGTGCCAGGAGCTGCCCCGGCCGCGCTCGGTGAAGAGCAGGTGCGCGGCGGGCGGGATCACGGTCAGCGCGACCAGGATCGAGCCCAGGAGCGCGAAGGTCTTGGTGAAGGCCAGCGGCCGGAAGAGCTTGCCTTCGGCCGCCTCCATCGCGAACACCGGCAGGAAGCTCACGATCGTGGTCGCGACGGCGGTCAAGACCGCGCCGCCGACCTCGACCGCGGCCCGGTGGATCACCTCCAGCCGGTCGTCGGCGGGCTCGGCTTCGTCGAGGTGCCGGAGGATGTTCTCGCAGAGGATGATCCCCATATCGACCATCGTCCCGATCGCGATCGCGATCCCCGAGAGCGCGACCACGTTGGCGTCGACGTGGGAGAGCTTCATCGCGACGAAGCAGAGCAGCACCGCCAGCGGCAGCAGGCCCGAGATCAAGAGCGAGCTGCGCAGGTGCAGCACCAGCGCGATGACCACGATGATGCTGATCAGGATCTCCTCGCTCAACGCGGTGTTCAGCGTGCCGAGGGTCTCCTGGATCAGGCCGGTCCGGTCGTAGAAGGGCACGACCTCGACCTGGCTCAGGGTCAGCCAGGGCGGGTGCTCCTCGAGGTGCGCGCTGGCCCAGGCCACCCAGGGCTCCTGGGCGAGGGTCCCCCCCTCGAAGGCGGGGAAGCCCTGCTCGACGGCGAAGGCCTCGACCTCGGCCGGCTTCACCCGCGCCCAGTCCACGACGACCTTCTTGGGCAGGCCCGGCGAGATCTCCTGGATCCGCGCCTTGAGGTGCTCGAGGGCGGCCATGGGGTTGTCCCCGTAGCGGACGACCGCCACGCCGCCCACGGCCGGGGCCCCAGCCTTGTCGAGGGCCCCGCGCCGCAGGGCCGGCCCGAGCTGGACCCGCGCCACGTCCTGGATCCGGATCGGCACGTTCTCGCGCGCCTGGATCACGACCTTCTCCAGGTCCGCGATCGTCTTGACGAAGCCCAGTCCGCGCACGACGTATTCGGCCGAGTTGACCTCGATCGTGCGCGCGCCGACGTCGAGGTTGCTCCCGCGCACGGCGTCCACGACCTGGGTCAGGCTGACCCCGTGGGCGCGCATCGCCTCGGGGTCCACGTCGACCTGGTACTCGCGCACGAAGCCGCCCACCGAGGCGACCTCCGAGATCCCCTCCGCGCCGAGCAGGGCGTAGCGCACGTGCCAGTCCTGCACGCTGCGCAGCTCGTCGAGGCCCCAGCCGCCGGTCGGCTTCCCGTGGCGGTCGCGGCCCTCGAGCGTGTACCAAAACACCTGCCCCAGCGCGGTCGCGTCCGGGCCCAGGGTCGGCTGGACGCCCTTGGGGAGGGTGCCCGCGGGGAGGCTGGCGAGCTTCTCCAGCACGCGTGAGCGCGACCAGTAGAAGTCGACCTCCTCCTTGAAGATGATGTAGACCGACGAGAAGCCGAAGAAGGAGTAGCTGCGGACGGTCTCGACGCCCGGGATCCCCAGCAGCGCGACGGTCAGCGGGTAGCTGATCTGGTCCTCGACGTCCTGCGGCGAGCGGCCCATCCACTCCGTGAACACGATCTGCTGGTTCTCGCCAATGTCGGGGATCGCGTCGACGGGCACGGGGTCGCGCGGGATCGCCGGCAGGTGCCAGTCGAAGGGGGCGACCATCACCCCCCAGCCGACGAAGAAGGCCAGGGTCAAGGCCACGACCAGCTTGTTCTCGAGGCAGAAGCGAATCGTGCGCGAGATCACCGGCCCCCTCCCTGCTTGCGCAAGCGCATCCCGCAGCTCGGGCACTCGCCGGGCCCAGAGCGGCGCACCTTGGGGTGCATTGGGCAGGTCCACACCTCCGCCGCGGGCTGCGGGCTCGGCGTCGGCGCCGGCGGCGGCGGCGTTGCAGCCGGAGTGGGCACGGGCGAGGGGGGCGGCGTGGGCGAGGGCGCTGGCGCCGGCTCGCGGTGCTCGTGCTCGCGCGCCGGCTCACCCGTGGGCGCGGGCGTGGCGGGCTCCTCCGGGCGAGGCGGCGCCTCGGTCCGGCCCGGGAAGGCCGCGCGGATCTGGCCGCAGCGGAGCATGCTGGCGCCGAAGTAGGGGTTGTCGATCACCTCGCCGCGCTGGAGCCAAGGGGCGCCCTGATCGTCGCGGGCCATGGGGCAGTAGGCCTCGCGCAGGATCCCCTCGTCGTGCCCGAAGCGGCGCTCGACCTCGAGTAGCGCCAGCGAGAGCGGGTAGAAGGCCGCGCGCGCGGCAGGCAGCCCCGCGCCCTCGGCGACGCCGAGCGACGCGTCCCGGAGCCGCTTGGCCTCGCGCATCCAGACCACGTGCCCCTCCTTGGGCACGATCGCGTGGTCGATCTTGCGCAGCTCCTCGTGGAGCGCGCGCGCCGCCCGCTGGGCGGCGGGCAGGTCGTCATCGGCCAGGGCCTCCTGCACCGTGAGGTAGCCGGCATAGACCGGCCGCAGCGCGGCCAGCAGCTCGGGCGGCGCCGGCAAGCGCTCGACCTCGCGCCCCTCCTCGGGCGGGAGCATCATCGAAGGCCGCGCCTCGAGCTGGATCGCGCTGTCGATCTTGAAGGCGCCGCGGGTCACGACCCGCTGCCCCTCCTCGAGCCCGGCCCGGATCACGTAGAGGTCGCCCGCCCGCGGGCCGAGCACGACCTCCTGCCCGCGGAAGGTCGGCTCCTCGCCCTCGACCCGCAGGTAGACGAGCGAGCGCGCGCCCGTCCAGAGCACGGCCGAAGCCGGCACCACCAACGGCAGCTCGCCGGCCGCCTGCCGCTCGCCGTGGAGGGTCTCGGCCCGGACCAGCGGCATCCCGCACTCGTCGCAGCTGCTGGCCTCGTCCTTGATCACGCTCCAGTGCATCGGGCAGATCCACTTGCCGACCAGGCTCGGGTCGAGGGTCTGGCCCTCGGCCTGGAGCGGGGCCTCGAGGGTGGCTCGCACGAACATCCCCGGCTTGAGCCGCCCGTCCTCGTTGCGCACGTTGAGGCGCACCTTGACGGTCCGGGTCTTCCCCGAGAGCACCGGGTCCACGAACACGACCTGCCCCTCGTAGGACACGCCGGGGTAGGCCTCGGTCACGAAGCGGACCCTCTGCCCGTAGCGGATCCAGGCCAGGTCCGACTCGTAGGCGTCGAGTTGGATCCAGACCTGGCTCAGGTCGGCGATGGTGTAGACCCGCTCCCCGGTCGTGACGTAGTCGCCCACGTTCTTGTTCTTGTGGACGACCACCCCGCCGCTCGGCGCCCGCACGGTGACGTGATCGGAGGTCCGACCGCTGCGCTCGATCTCGGCGATCTGGTCGGCGCGCAGGCCCCACAGCCGGAGCTTCTCCCGCGCCGACTTCACGGTCTGGTTCGCGGTCTCGAGCATCAGTCGGCTCTCGCTCTCGGCCAGCGTGCGCCGCGCCTCGATCGCCTGGAGCAGCTCCTCCTGCGCGCTCAAGAGCTCGGGGCTGTAGATCTCGACCAGGTGGTCGTCCTTGCGCACGGGGGTCCCCGTGTAGTCGACGTACATCCGGTCCAGGCGCCCAGGGATCCAGGCCGTAATGAACGAGAGGCGCGTCTCGTCGTAGTCGACCTTGCCGACCAGGCGCACCTCGCGCGTCGCGGCCTGGCGCCGCACCGGCGTGGTCTCGATCTCGGCCAGCGCCGCCGCGGCCTCGGACAGCCGCAGCTCCCGCAGCCCCACCCCGCCCCCCTCGTCGGCCGGGATCAGGTCCATCCCGCAGAGCGGGCAGTCCCCGGGCTTGGGGCTGCGGATCTGGGGGTGCATCGAGCAGGTCCAGGTCGTGGGCTCCTGCTTCCCGCCCGCCTGCGCAGCCTCGGTTGGCGCCCCCCTCGGCGCCGTCCAGCGCCCGACCCCCAGCCCGAGCACCAGCAGCACCGCCGCCCCCGCGACCTGAGCCGCCCAGCGCCCCCAGGCCCCAGGCTTCGCGCCCTCGACGGACGTCCAGTCGGTCTCGCTCATCGCTCCCTCGGGCTCGGTCTCGGCCTCGGTCGTCGGACCCTCGGTCTCGGTCGTCGGACCCTCGGTCGTCGGACCCTCGGTCTCGGTCTCGGTCTCGGCCTCGGCCTCGGCCTCGGTCGTCGGACCCTCGGTCTCGGTCTCGGTCTCGGCCTCGGCCTCGGCCTC
>CALDQK010000907.1 GCA_937911525.1 uncultured bacterium | reverse complement strand
GCGGCCGGCCTGCGGCGTCGGCGAGGGCGAGGTCGCCGTGGCGCCCTCGGGGCGGCTCTACCCCTGCGAGCAGCTGGTCGGCGCCGACGACGAGCAGGCCCAGCGCTTCGCCCGCGGACACGTGAGCGACGCGGGCCCCCTGCGCGCGCCGCTGAAGCCGCGCAGCGAGCCGGACGAGTGCTCGAGCTGCGCGACCGAGAGCGCCTGCGCCAACACCTGCGCCTGCTTCAACCTGGCGCGGACCGGCGACCCCGAGCGCCCCGACGGCCTGCGCTGCACCCTGGAGCGGACCTCGCTGCGCGAAGCGCGCCGCGCGCGCCGCGAGCTGCTGGCCCCCGCGCGCCCCGCCGCCCGCGGGCCGCGCCGCCTGCCGCGCGCCCAAACCCAGGAGCAGCCGCAGGAGCAGCCGCAGGAACTCTGCCGTGGCTGAGCCCGCCCTGAGCGAAGCCGAGCCGGCGGCCGCCACCGCAGCGGACTCCGCGCCCACAGCGCCCGCGCCGCGTCGCGCGCGCCCCTCGCGCCTGCGCCGCCTGGCCCGCTGGACCGAGCGCTGCCTCGCGATCCTGGGCGTGCTCTTCGGGGTCTACCACGCGGGCTTCGAGGTGACCGAGGTCGTCTCGCCCTCCATGAAGCCGACCTTCAGCGGGAGCGGCCCCGGCGAGGCCGACAACGACTGGCTGCTCGTCGAGCGGATCTCGCACCGCTTCACGCGCCCGCCGCGCTGGTCGATCCTCCAGTTCCAGACCGAGGACGGGCTGCGGGTCGCCAAGCGGGTCGCCGGCTACCCTGGCGAGGAGCTGACCGTCGTGGCCCGCCAGCTCCGGGTCGACGGGACCCTGCTGCCCGACGCGCCGCCGGTCCAATACCTGGCCGCCGGCAAGCTGCGCCCGCGCCGCGGCGAGCAGACGACCTACACCGTCGAGGGGCCGGGGCTGTTCGTGCTCGGCGACAACTCGCTGGACTCGTGGGACAGCCGCTTCGTCGGCGAGATCAAGCCCGAGCGCTGGCGCGGGCGCGCGGTGGCGGTCCTCTGGCCGCCCTCGCGCTGGAGCTGGCTGTGGTGAGAGGAGCGCGCATGAACGACGACGCCAATGACGACGAGTGGCCCCTCGACCCCGAGGACGAGCTCGACGCCGAGGACGAGGCCCTGGGCCAGCTGACCCGCTCCCTGGGCGCCGGCGCGGTCGCCGGCCTGGGGGTGATCTTCGGGCTGGGCTTCGTGGCGGCCCCCATGCACACCGCCGGCGCCTCGCGCTCGATCCAGCAGCGAGACAGCGTGCGCAAGCGCTGCATGGAGCTGGGCGTGACCCCCGCCGAGCTGGAGCTCATGATCCAGCGCGGCGAGGTCCCGCCCCTCGAGGACCCCCTGGGCGACCCCCAGTGAGCGGCACGATCGGCGGCCGCGTCGACCCGGCGCTCGGGCTGGGTCCAGTCAAGGTCCGCGCCCAGCGAGAGCGACCGCAGCCCGAGGAGCCCGACGAGTGGGTCCCCGACCTCGAGCGCAACCTCCGCGCGCGCGCCCCCGGCGCTCCCCGCTCGCGGCGCCGCGCGGCCGGAGCACGCCAGACCCGGGCCCGCCTGGACCCTGAGCAGATCGGCGAGCCCGGCCTGAGCCGGCTCGACGTGTTCGTCGCCGCGCTCCAGGGGCTGTGCCTGGCCCTGCCCCTGTTCCTGATCCTGCGGGCCTATCTCTGGAAGCCGATCGAGGCGCTCCTGGCCGAGGTCGTCCTCGGCGACCCCAGCCGGGTCCAGCTGCGCCTGACCCTGCTCGGCTGCCTGACGACCTCGTGCCTGCTGGCCGCGATCGTGGCGGCCTCGCGGACCCCGCCTCGGCGGCGCATCACCAAGCTGACCCGCTGGGGCACCTTCGTGGGCGGGGTGTGGCTCAGCTTCTGGAGCCTGGCGACCCTGGTCGGCGTCCTGGGCTGAGCCCTCGGCTACCCTGCTCGGGTGGCGTGGCGAGTCGGAGCGCAGGTCGCGGGCTACCTCCTCGAGGGAGAGCTCGGCGCGGGCGGAATGGGGACGGTCTATCGGGCCCGGGACCTCCGCAGCGGCGCCCTGCGCGCGCTCAAGGCGACCCCCGTGGGCCTCGACCCCGAGCAGGTGCTCCGCTTTCAGCGCGAGGGAGAGGCCCTGGCGCGCGCCGGCGGGCACCCCCACGTGCTGCGAGTCCACAGCGCTGGCCAGGCCGAGGGTCGGGCCTTCCTGGTCACGGACCTGGCCGAGGGCGGCTCGCTGGCCGAGCGCCTGCAGGAGGGCCCGCTCCCGGTCGAGGAGGCGGTCGAGCTCGTCGCGGTCCTCGCCGACGCCCTGGCCCACCTCCACGCGCGGGGGGTGGTCCACCGCGACCTCAAGCCCGAGAACGTGCTCTTCTCCGCCGAAGGCCGCGTGCTCCTGGCCGACTTCGGCCTGGCGACCCTGCCCGACGCCCGCTCCCTGACCGCCAGCGGCGTGATCCTGGGGACCCCCGCCTACATGGCGCCCGAGCAGGCCCTGGGCAGCTCCGCGCGGGACCCCCAGAGCGACGTCTACGGGCTGGGCGCCGTGCTCTACGCCTGCCTGCTGGGACGTCCGCCCTTCGCGGGAGGATCGACCCTCGCGATCCTGGACCAGGTCGTGAACCAGGAGCCCCGTCCTGCCCGCCGCGAGCGCCGCGAGGTCCCGCGCTGGCTCGACGCGCTCCTCCGCCAGGCCTTGGCCAAGGACCCGCAGCGGCGACCGGCCTCCGCGGCGGCCCTGGCCGAGGCGCTGTGCGCAGGTGAAGCGGGCGACTCGGGGTCGGGCGCGGGGCCCTGGATCGCCGCCGCGCTCGCGCTCCTCCTGCTCGCCGTCGGCGGGCTGGCCTTCGCGCGGCGAAGCGAGGCTCCCCCGCCCCCCAGCGCGTCCCCGCGCTCCCGCCCCTCGACGCGCCCCAGCCCGCCGCGCCCGACCCCCGCCAGCTCTGGCCGTGCGCTCACGCTGCGCTCCTGGCTGGGGCCCGCGCAGCCCCACGAATGGGAGCGCGGTCGCGCAGGGCTCGTCGTCCTGCGCTCAGGCCCCGAGGGCCCCCTCGACGTGTTCGCCTGGTTCGAGACGACCGGCCACCTCTACCGCTGGCGCGCTGGACGGCCGGCCGAGCTGATCGACCCGCCCACGGATCTCCCCTCCAGGTTCGGGCCCAAGGGGAGGCACTGGACCGGCTTCATGCCCTCCGGAGAAGGCCTCCTCGCGGTCGTGCGCGGCCCGGCCGGCCTGCTCTCGCTCTCGCGGCACGACGGCCGCTTCGAGTCCTTGCCCAACTCGCTGATCCTCGACCACCGCCAGCCCACCGCGCTGACGCACGGGACGGGCGAGAGCGCGCTGGTGGCCTTCGGCAGCGGGCCCGAGGTGGCGCGCCGCTCGGACCTGACCCGGGTGCAGCTCGACGGTCGCCAGAAGGAGCTGGTGTGGCGCCCGACCGAGACGACCCACTACGTGATCCGGTTGGCCGAGGCCGAGGGCTGGATCGCAGCCGTGCTCGAGCTCGGCCCCTCGTCCCAGCCCAGCGGCTACGAGGTCGTCCTGCGGGACCCGGCCAGTCCGCGGGAGCTCGTGAGCGTGGCCCGCTACCCGGTCAAGCCCCGCTGCCTGGCGCTGCTCGCCCGCCGCGGACGCGCTCCGCTCCTGCTCTGGGCCGGGTCCGAGCGCGACGCGCAGGCCCTCGCCTGCGACGCGCCGCAGCGCCGGCTGCGGATTCCCCTCAGCCACCAGGGGAGCGAGCTGGCTTGGGACGAGGTCCGCACCCCGCGCTTCCTGACCCGCGCCGGCCAGGACCAGGTCCTGCTGGGCGCCGGTCGAATCGGAGTCCCGGAGTCGAGTCGCCTGTGGCTGCTGGCCCGCGACCCCAAGGGCGAGTCCCTCGAGGAGCGCTGGACCCGAGGGTTCGAGCGCACCCTCGCGGCGGCGCGGATCGTCGAAGGCTACCTGGTCGCCCTCGCCCACGACGGCAGCCTCTGGATCGAGCGGGCCCCGCGCTGACGCCCCCTCAGAAACCCATCTTTGCTGATTGACAACGTCGCGCCGATCGGGGATCCTCCGCGCACGAACGAACGATCGTTCGTCGCTGATAAGAACGACAGCAGAGGAAGACTGATGCGCGGACTGAAAGACAAGGTTGCGGTGATCACGGGTGCTGGCCGAGGGATTGGCCAGGCGACGGCGCTGCGTTTCGCGGAGGAGGGCGCCAAGGTCGTGGTGGCCGAGCTCGACGCCGAGACCGGCCAGGCTGCCGCCGAGGCCCTGCGCGAGGCGGGCCACGAGGCCGCCTTCGTCCAGGTCAACGTCGCCGACCGCGAGAGCGTCCAGCAGCTCGTGGCCGCCGCCAAGGAGCGCTACGGCAAGATCGACATCCTGGTCAACAACGCGGGGATCCTCGCGGACAAGACGCTCAAGAAGCTGACCGACGCCGACTTCGAGAAGGTGATCAAGGTCAACCTGCAGGGCACCTTCACCATGACCCAGGAGGTCTCAGCGGTGATGCGCGAGCAGGGCACCGGCGGCGTGATCCTCAACGCGGCCTCGGTCGTGGCCCTCTACGGCAACATCGGCCAGACCAACTACGTCGCCAGCAAGGCCGGCGTGATCGGCATGACCAAGGTCTGGGCCCGCGAGCTGGGCCGCGACGGGATCCGCGTCAACGCGATCGCCCCGGGCTTCATCGAGACCGACATGACCAAGCAGATCCCCCCCAAGATCACCGAGATGCTCGTCGCCAAGGTCCCCCTCCAGCGCATGGGCAAGCCGGGCGAGATCGCCTCGACCTACGCCTTCCTGGCGAGCGACGACGGCGCCTACATCTCGGGCGCGGTCATCAGCGTCGACGGCGGCGTGGTGCTGTGATTCCTGG